>JAHIUF010000048.1 GCA_018817005.1 Nanobdellota archaeon | reverse complement strand
TATGTATTAATACATATTGCTTTGATGAGAAAAATCAAAATGCAAGATAAAAAACTTCAAATCATAGATGACATCAAATTTATCTACGAAAAAACAATAACCAAATATGGAACTGGAGCCAAAATTGATGCACCAAAAAAATTTCTAGGTAAAAAAGTATATGTTCTAATTAGAAAAGATTAGTTTCCACGCAACGCCCTTTTATGACATTGTTAACTAATAGTCACATCTAATCAGATGTTCCTATTAATTGTGCTGCTTTTTGTCGATAAGTAAACAATATCAATTTTATTCAATATTTTAGTCCAACCCCTTAATTTCATATGGAAATGATAAAATAAGAAAAAAATGTTTTTTCAAAAAAAAATAATATAAATATATTTTTTCAATAATTAAAGTTAAAGTTTTTTTATTTTTTTTATTGATTTTGTTTTAATAAAAAAAAATATGTTTTTTTTTTAAAAAATTATATTATTTAAATAAATTGTTTGTTTTAAATATATTATATTTTTTTTTAAAAAAAGAACATAAAAAGAACATATAATATAATATATAGATTAATTTAATATAATATATATATATTTACAATATTGAAAATAATTAATAATAACAAAAGAATTTTTTCAAATAAAAAAAGTTCCAAACGAAATTAAGGTGACAGAGATAAATAAATAAAAATGTGCTTTTATAGAATATATATTTCAAAAAATAAAGCTTTATAAACCAATGTTTCTTCTGGAATTTTTATGAAAAAAGATAAATTAACAAATTTTTTTGAAAAATTTATTCAAAAAGAATCTTTTTTTCAAAACAAAAAAATTTTACAGGGAAATTTTATACCTGATGAAATAAAACATCGAGATAAACAAATAGAATTAATTGCAGAAATTTTAGCACCATTACTAAAAAAAGATTTACCATCAAACATATTTGTTTATGGAAAAACTGGAACTGGTAAAACAGTAACAATAAAATATGTTTGTAATAAAATTTCAGAAATTTCAAAAGAACAAAAAATACCTCTTGAAATAATATATTTAAATTGTAAACTTAAAAAAATTGCAGATACAGAATATAGATTAATTGCACAACTTGCAAGATTGTTTGGAAAAGCAATACCATCCACAGGACTTCCAACAGAAGAAGTTTATCAAATATTTTTTGATGCACTTGAAAAATCAAAAAAAACAGTTCTTTTAATTTTAGATGAAATAGATCAAATAGTAAAAAAAACTGGAGATGAATTATTATATAATTTATTAAGAATAAATTATGAATTAAAAAATTCACAAATTGCAATTATAGGTATAAGTAATAATATTGGTTTTTCAAATGAATTAGATCCAAGAGTTAAATCTTCTCTAAATGAGGAAGAAGTTGTATTTTCACCATATAATGCGATTCAAATTCAAGATATTTTAAAAGAGAGAGCAAAACTTGCATTTAAAGAAAATATTTTAGAAGAAGGTGTTATTGCAAAATGTGCAGCTTATGCTGCAAGAGAACATGGAGATGCTAGAAGAGCAATAGAACTTTTAAGAGTTTCAGGAGAAATAGCAGAAAGAAAAAATCAAAAAACTGTTAAAATTGAAAACATAGATGATGCAGAAGAAAAAGTAGAAAAAGACAGATTTTTAGATTTAATAAAAAATCAACCTAAACAATTTCAAATTATTCTTTATTCAATATTTATTATAAATGAAAAGAAAAAAGGAGAAATATATACAGGAGAATTATATAATTTATATAAAGAAATAAGTTCAAAATTAGGTTTTAGACCATTAACACAAAGAAGAGTTTCAGATATAATTGTAGAATTAGATATGTTAGGAATAATAAATGGAAAAGTGACATCTAAAGGAAGGTATGGTAGAACAAGAGAAATTTCTTTATCAACACCTTCAACTCTCGATTTAAAAATAAAAGCTATTTTAGAAGAGGATTTAGATTTAGGTTCAAAAAATGAGTTTTTCTGAAGAAGAAATAAATCTTTTGGAATCAGACTTATTATTAAGTTCTGAAATAAAAAAGTCAGATTTAAATATTGATTTGATTAATTTTATAAAAAAACAACACCCAGATATTTTATTTATAGATAAAGAATTTTTAGAAAAGGTAAAATTAGAATTAAATGTTTTTAAAGAAAAAGAAAACTCTTTTGATAATGATATTTTTATTGAAATAAATTCTTTTAATGAAGAATCAAGAAAAAGAACATTTGAAGATTTTGTAGGTTTTTTTAATAGTAGATTTGAACAATTAAGCTCAGTATTAAAACAAAGACAAGATTTACAAGGATTAACATCAATAAATAGAGTTGCTGTAAAACAAGATAGAGAATTAGTTGCAGTTATAGGTCTTGTAAAAGAAAAATCAATAACAAAAAACAACAACATAATATTAGTTGTTGAAGATCAAACAGGACAAATACCTATTTTAATAAGTAAAAATAATTCAGACTTATTAAGTATAGGTAAAGATATTGTTTTAGATGAAGTTATTGGAATTACAGGTTCTTCTGGAAAAAACATCATTTTTGCAAATAACATTATTTTTCCTGATGTTCCTTTAAATAAAGAATTTAAAAAAGGACCTAGAGATGTTTATTCTATTTTTTTAGGTGATACACATTTTGGATCAAAGGTTTTTCTTAAAGAAGAATTTGAAAAATTTATAAAATGGATAAATGGAGAAATTGGTTCTTTTGAACAAAAAGAAATGGCAAAAAAAGTAAAGTATATTTTTTTTGCAGGAGATTTAGTTGAAGGTGTTGGTATTTATCCTGATCAAGAAAATGATTTGGAAGTAAAAGATATAAAAAATCAATATAAAATTATGGCTAAATATTTTTCTCAAATACCTAAAAATATTAAAATAATAATAAGTCCTGGAAATCATGATGCAATAGGTATCGCTGAGCCTCAAAAAAAAATTTATAAAGATTTTGCTGAAGAATTATTCGAAATGGAAAATGTTATTTTTGTTAGTAATCCAGTAAATATTTGTATAGAAAAAACAGAAGATTTTTCTGGTTTTGACATCTTAATTTATCATGGATATTCACTTATTTACTATGCAGATAATGTGGAGTCTATAAGAGTTGCTGGTGGTCAAAAAAGGGTAGATTTAATCATGCAATTTTTGCTTAAAAGAAGACATCTTGCACCAACTCACGAGTCAAATCAATCAATTCCAAGCGGAGATAAAGATTATTTAGTAGTTGATAAAATACCTGATTTTTTTGTAACAGGACACATTCATAGAGCAAGTGCTTCTAATTATAGAAATATTACTTTACTTAATTGTTCTTGTTGGACTGATATAACTACTGATCAAGAAAAAAGAGGTTTAGAACCTCAACCAGGAAAAATTTTTTTAGTAAATCTTCAAACAAGGAAAGTAAAACAAATGAGTTTTTTTCATAAAAAAGAATGATTGCATCAAAAGAAATGAAAGAATATTTTGAAAGACTTAAGAAAGATAGTTTTAAGGCTTTTAAAATAGCTGAGGAAGCAAGAAAAAAAAACATGGACCCAATATCTGAAGTAGAAATAACTCTTGCAGAAACAATGGCTGAAAGAGTTATAGGAATAATATCAGTTGTGGCCCCGCAAATAAAAGATACCGGTGCAGAAAAAAGAATTATTGAATTAGAAAAAAAATATGGTATTCTTGATTTTAGAGTTGCTTTAACAATTTCTGAAGAAATCGCTAGAGAAAAATTTTGTAAATTCAAAGATGAAAAAGAAGCAATGGAAATGGGTATTAGAGCAGGGTTTACATACATAACTGTTGGTGTTGTTAGCAGTCCAATCGAAGGTTTTACATCAATTGATATAAAAGATAGAAATGATGGTAAAGGAAAATATTTTTGCTTGAATTATTCTGGACCTATAAGAAATGCAGGAGGAACTGCGGCGGCACAATCTGTTTTAATTGCTGATTATATAAGAAAAAAATTTAATTATGAAACATATGATCCTACAGAAAAAGAAATAAAAAGATGTCATGCAGAACTTGAAGATTATCATGAATACGTTACTAATTTGCAATATTTTCCTTCTAATGAAGAATCTGATTTTTTAATGAAACATATTCCTGTTGAAATATCGGGCGATCCTTCTGAAAAAAAAGAATTATCAAATGTTAAATTAAAAGACATTCCAAGAGTTAATACTAATCTTTTAAGGAGCGGATATTGTTTAATTCATAGCAGTTGTATTCCTTTAAAAGCACCAAAATTATGGGCTATGATATCAAAAATCGCAAAAGAATTTGATATGGAACAATGGGATTTTTTGGAAGATTTTTTAATAATTCAAAAAAAATCTAAAGCTCAGGGGAAAAAAACTGATGATAAAATTAAGATAAAACCAGATTATACTTTTATTAAAGATTTAGTTGCCGGAAGACCAGTTCTTGGACACCCAATGGTTGCAGGGGGTTTCAGGCTTAGATATGGTAGGTCTCGTGTTTCTGGATACTCAGGTCAATCAGTTCATCCTGCAACAATGTTCGTCTTAAATAATTTTTTAGCAACAGCAACACAACTAAAAGTTGAAAGACCTGGTAAAGCAGCTGCTTTTACTGTTTGTGATTATATTGACGGGCCTATTGTAAAATTATTAGATGGTTCAGTAATTTTTTTAGAAACCGAAGAATTAGCAAAAGAATATCGGAAACAAGTTAAAGAAATTCTTTTTATAGGTGATACACTTATTTGTTATGGAGATTTTTTTAATAGAGCCCACAATCTTGTTCCTCCAGGTTATTGTCCTGAATTTTGGGTTTTGGAACTTGAAAAAGCAACTATTGATTTATTTGGTGGTTTTTATTTAGATAAATTATCAAATTTATTAAATATTTCGGAAGAAAATCTTTCTGTTCTTTTTAAAAATCCAATAAAAACAAAAATAACTATTGATGCAGCAATAAATATTTCAAAAAGAACAGGAATACCACTCCACCCAGCACACATATTTTATTGGTCAACTATTTCTTTAGATAAATTCAAAGCGTTTTTAACTTGGTTGAAAATTTTTTCTTTTTCAGAAGAAAAAATAATTCTTCAAAAAAATGAAGCAAAAAGAGCTTTGGAAGAGATAGGTTTACCTCATAAATTTGTAAATAATGAATTTGTCGTGATTGAAAAAAACATTTCTAAAGCATTAATGTCACAACTAAATTTTTCAAAAAAAGAAGACATAGATTTATTGTTGAATTTATCAAATAAGAATCCAGAAATATCTGTTTTGAATTTAATAAATTTAGTTTCTCCCTTAAAAATTAGAGATAAATCAGGTGTTTTTATAGGTGCAAGAATGGGTAGACCTGAAAAAGCAAAAATGAGAAAAATGACTGGAAGTCCACACGTTCTATTTCCTGTTGGTACTGAAGGAGGAAAATTTAGATCTTTTCAATCTTCTCTTGAAAAGGGAAAAGTAACATCTAATTTTGTTATTTATTATTGTACAAAATGCAATAAAGAAAGTCTTTTTAGAATTTGTGGTGGTTGTGGAAGAAAAACAGAAAAATATGTTAATTGCAGTAAATGTGGTCTTGTAAAAGATTGTAATCACGATGCTTCTGAAAAAACAACTTTTGTTCAAAAAGAAATTGATATAAGAAAAGTTTTTAATGATTGCCTTAAGGGGTTGAAAGCAACCATATTTCCTGATTTAATAAAAGGTGTTAGAGGAACTTTTAATAAGAATCATGTTCCAGAGCACCTTGCAAAAGGTATTTTAAGAGCTAAACACTCTATTTATGTAAATAAAGATGGCACAACAAGATATGATGCTTCAGAAGTTCCAATCACGCATTTTAAACCCAAAGAGGTTGGTGTTGATAAAGAAAAATTAATAGAATTAGGTTATAAAAAAGACATTTTCGGGGTAGAACTAACAAAAGAAACTCAAGTTTTAGAATTAAAACCCCAAGATATTATAATTCCGTGTTGTCCAGTTTCGCCTAATGAGCAGGCGGATGATGTTTTGTTTCGTACAACAAAATTTATCGATGAATTATTAGAAAAACATTATGGTTTGAAATCTTTTTATAATCTTAAAACAAAACATGATTTAGTAGGTCATTATGTTGTTGGTCTTGCACCTCATACTTCAGCAGGTATTCTTGGAAGAATTATTGGTTTTTCTAAAACTCAAGGGTTTTTTGCTCATCCTATGTTTCATGCTGCAATGAGGAGAGATGTTGATGGTGATGAATCTTGTTTTTTCTTATTAATGGATGCATTTTTAAATTTTTCAAAAGAATATCTTCCTTCTTCAAGAGGAAGTACAATGGATGCGCCTTTAGTTTTAACTTATTTTTTGAATCCGACTGAAGTTGATGACATGGTTTTTCATGTAGATATTGCTTGGAAATATCCTTTAAAATTTTATGAAGCTGCAATGGAATATAAAATGCCTTGGGAAGTAAATATTAAACAAATTCAAGATGTTTTAAATACTCCGAAACAATATGAATCTTTAGGATATACTCATGGAACAAGAAATTTTAATTCAGGGGTTCTTTGTTCTGCTTATAAACTACTTCCAAGTATGGAAGAGAAATTGAAAGGACAAATGAATTTGGCTGTAAAGCTCAGATCCGTTGATGAATCAGATGTTGCAAGACTTGTTATAGAAAAACATTTTTTAAGAGACACTAAGGGAAATTTACGAAAGTTTTCTATGCAGCAGTTTAGATGTGTTGATTGTAATACTAAATTTCGAAGACCGCCGTTGTTAGGTAAATGTTTAGAATGTGGTGGTAGAATAATTTTTACAATTTCAGAGGGGTCAGTTATAAAATATTTAGCACCCAGCATAAGTCTTGCAAATAAGTACAATGTTTCTCTTTATTTAAAGCAAACACTTGAACTTACAAAAAGAAGAATAGAAGATATTTTTGGAAAAGATAAGGATCGTCAAGAAGGCCTTGGTAAATGGTTTGGTTAATAATAGTTTTTGTTGTTTATAGTAAAATTATTTGAATATGAGGAATTCCTTTAACAAATTTTATTTCTTTTTCTGATATGATTTCTTCATTTATTAACAAGGCAATAATTTTTTTACCAACAGCATTTATTAAGATATTTTTTTTAATTAATTCTTTTAATTCTAAATCATTTTTTTCTGTTCCTTTATAAAACTTAAGGGTTATATCTAATTGTTTTTTTTCTTTAACAATTTTTTTACCTAATAACTCTTTGTCACAAATAGCAAGAACAACTTTTCCTTCATATTCATGTTTTTTTACAATGAATTCTTTCATTTTTAAATTTTAGAATAAATAGAATATTTTGCGCCGCAAGCATGACATTTTAAATAATAAATGCTGCTTTCCTTGGTGAGTTTTGTATCTGGTTTTCCACAGATTTTGCACAAAACAAATGTTTCAGCGTATGATTGTATTTTTTCGTTTATTTTTGATGCTGGAAGTTTTGTTCCAAAAATTAAAAAGCTATTTTTTATTTCCCCGGGTGTTGCTAATTCTTTTAACACATATTTTAATAAGTGTTCTGGTTTTCTCCTGAGAGTGTTTGCTATTTGTAAAAAATTTCCAATTATTGTTTTGTTTCCTTGAACTTGACCTTTTACTTTTGGAATATTAAATCTTTCAATGTTATCATTTATTTTAGGTAATTTATCTTGTGCACTTTTAAGCATATCTTCATATTTCATTTTTCTAAGAAAAACTCTTCCTTTTTTAAAGCTTTGTGATTGGATTATTAAATTGTTTTTTTGTAGAAAAATTTTTAAACGATAATACTTAAAAACAATTTATGGTTTTAGAATCAATAATTACACCGTTTAAAGCAGAGTTACATCCTAGAAAACTCTTTCTTATAGGGTTTGTTTATTGTTCTGTTGCAATATTTCTTAGTCTTTGGATTTTTAGGTCTTATTCTAGTCTTATAATGGTTTTTTTAACAACTATTGCTTGTGTTCCGTTAATGTATAATACTATAAAAATGGAAGAGGAAAAAGATCTTCAAGATATGGGTGAGCGTTGGCTTTTAAAAGAACATAAAAAAGCTCTTTTTGCGTTCATTTTTTTGTTTTTAGGAATAACTATTGCTGCAACGCTTTGGTATGTTGTTTTACCAGCCGATACTTCTGCAATTCTTTTTGAATCTCAAATTGAAACAATAACAACAATCAATGGTGGTGTTACTGGTTTTGCAACACGTGAAATGAGTATTTTTATTAGTATTTTTTTAAATAATATCAAGGTGTTTATTTTTTGTGTTTTGTTTTCTTTTCTTTATGGTTCTGGAGCAATATTTATATTAACTTGGAATGCGTCGGTTATTGGTGCAGCTATTGGAAATTTTATAAGGTCAAACCTTTCTTTTTATGCAGATACGGTTGGCTTTGAAAAGACAGCCCAATATTTTCAAATAATTTCTGTTGGTCTTTTGAAATATGTAATTCACGGTGTTCCTGAAATTTTTGCTTATTTTGTTGCAGGTCTTGCAGGTGGAATAATCTCTGTTGCAGTTATAAGACATGATTTTGGGTCTAGAAAATTTGAGCATATTTTATTGGATTCGGCTGATCTTTTGCTTTTAAGTATATTATTGCTTTTTATTGCTGGTTTATTAGAGGTATATGTGACTCCTGTTATTTTTTAAAGGATTTTTACTTTTCCAGGTTTTATTTCAAAAATTTCTCCTTCTTCTAAAAGTTCATTTATGATTGTTTCACAATTGTTTATTCCAAATATGTTTTCTATGTTGGCTATGCTTACTCCCTCATCACAATCATCTTCTTTGATTTTTTTTAATATTAAATCTCTATAATTAATTTGTTCTTTTTTTGGTTTTGTTAACTCTTTTTCTTTCTTTTCTTCTTTTATGAATTCTTTTTTTTCAGGAATATTTAATTCTATGTTTTGGTTTTTCCTTTTTATTTTCATTTCTAATTCTCGAACTTTTAACCATTTAGAATCAAGTAATATTTTAATTATTTCAGGAAAGACATATGTTTCTTCGTTGAACATTCTTGGTTTACCTATTATTAAAACTGTTGATCCTAAAGGTATGTTCAATAAGTTTTCATTTTCAAATACTCGAACAGAAATTTTTTCAGTTCCATCATCTAAAAGCAGGTTTTTTTCAGAGATTTTTGAAACAACTATACCTAAAATATTTACTCTTGAAATATTTTCAAAAGGAGTGACTATATAATTTGGTTCCCACCCTTCTTTCTTTACATATCGTCCTCTTATAATATCAATTATTTGACATTTTTTTGCAGTAAGTCTTTGAAAATCAGCCATTTTATATTTTTGATATTAAACCTTGTCTCGGGCTAAAAATATCTCCTTTTCTTTTTAATTTTTCAAGCACATCCTCTACTTTTTCTGAGTTAACACCTTTGATTTCTGCTTCTCTAATTACATCTTCAACAGGTATTGTTTTTCCGATTGCTTTTTCTAAATCATTAATTATTTCTCTTACAACAGCAATGTGCGATCTTTCTGATGCAGTTATTCCTGTGGTTATACGATCAATATCTATTTTTCCGGTTTCAGGGTCCACACCTATTTGTGATAAACAGAAATATAAGAGTTCAATTGCTTTTTGTGCATCTTTTTTAGTGATTTTATCTGAAAGCCTGGTTCTAGCAGAAGCTTCAGAAAGTCTTATTAAAGCCTCTAATTGTCTTGCAGATATTGGAATTGTGGCAATTGTTCCTTCTTCACTAGCAGTATTTCTCATTTGAACATAAAAGTCTTTTATTTCATTCATTGCGACTGGTGAGAGTTTTGGAAATACTTGTTGTCTTGCATAAGCAACATATTTTTTTAAGAGTTCAGGTTCAATGTCTTCTTTTTCAGACATAGGATTCAAGTGCATATTAAGAATAAATGAAGCTAATTTTTCATCTTTAACTTTATCAGGAATATCTCTTATTGGAAAAATAAGATCAAAACGGTTTATTAATGTTGAAGGTAATTCTATTTGTTTTGCTAATAGTTCATATGGATCGAATCTTCCGAACTTTGGATTTGCAGCTGCAAGAACTGTTGTTTCAGCTCTAAGTGTTGCTTGTATGTTTGCTTTTGATATTGTTACTGTTTGCTGTTCAAGTGCTTCATGCATTGCGCTTCTGTCTTCAGTACTCATTTTATCAAGCTCATCTATGCAACATAAGCCTCCGTTGGCAAGAACTAATGCTCCTGCTTCAAGAGCCCATCCTCTTAAGAATTCATCTTTTACAACACTTGCTGTAAGTCCAACACCAGATGCTCCTTTTCCACTTACAAATCTCGCTTTTGGAGCAATGTTACTTATTCTTTTTAGAAGCTGACTTTTTCCAGAACCAGGATCTCCTATTAAAAGGATATGCATATCTCCTCTTACACTAACACCTGTTGTGTTTTTTTTTCTACAACCACCCATCATTTGTAGAAGAAGAGCTTCTTTGACTTTTTCATGACCATATATTGTTGGGGCTATTGAATTAACTAATTTTTCATAAATTTCCGGGTCTTCACTTAATTTTTTTATTTCTTTTATCTCTTTTTTCGAGATTTGTAGATCTGAGAAATCTTCTTGTACTGGTTCAACATAATTTGCTTCATCTATTAAATCAAATCTAGTAGATTTTCCTCCTGACGCAAGAATTATAGGTATTTCTTTTATATACCCTACAACTATTATTCTTCCACCAGGGTTCGTCTTTTTTTCTGTTATGGGAGAAACAAGGTCTTTTTTTAGGAAAATGTTTAATCTTTTTGGTTGTTCTCCTCCAGATAAATCTTCGGGTGCTTCTTCTAAAACAAGTTTTTGGGCATCTACTAACTCTTTACTTATCATACGAAATTTTCCACTTCTTCCACAACTACATCTTGTTGGTTCTTTAAATTTAGAGTCTAATTGGAGAATATTTATGATGTTTCCACAACTTGGACATTCAAATCTTGCACTTGTAACTTGAGGTCTTACGTCTGTTTTTTGTCTAACTATTCCTTCTATTTGTAGGAATTTATTTATGTGTTTGCTTCGAATATGTCTGATTTTTATTTGTTGAGATTCTGGAAGATGTTTGAATCTTACACTTATTTTTGTTGTATCTCCTTCTATATGTAAGTTTTCAAGAGCATTTTGTGCTACTTTTAAAATTTCTTCAGGAGTTTCAAGAATATTGTCTGCGAGATCTGCATTAAATTTCATTAGATCAGGAAAATCAATTATTAGTGATTCTTCACCTTTTTGTAAGGTTTGAAGAATTGATTCATAATAATTATTTTCTAAAAATTCCTGAAATTTGTTAATTTGTTCAGAAACATCCATTTTTGTTTAGTTTAAAAAACTTATTTTATTTTTTTAAGGTTTTCAATTAGTTTGTCAAGTGCTGCATGTACTTCTGCTTCTGACTTGGTTCCTGTGCATACTACTTTTCCATTGCTGAATAATAAGAATGTTGCTTTTGCTTCCATTAGTTTATAGACTAGTCCTGGAAATTGTTCTGGTTCATATTCTGTGTTTTCGAGTTTCATTGCAAGAACATTTAGATTTAAATCCATACCTATGCTTCCACTAGCAACCATGTTTTGAATGTTAATTTTTGGTTTGATTTTGATTTTTATATTAATCTTTTCTAGGCTTTCTATTATTTTTTGAATTGATTCTTCAACTTTTTCCATGCTTCGAGCGCCTGTGCATACTACTTTTCCTGAACTGAATATTAATGCAGATGTTTTAGGATCCTTTATTCTAATAACTAGTCCTGGAAATTGTTCAGGATTATATTCGGTGTTACTAAGAACTGCAGCCATTTTTTCTAAAGGTATGTCGTGCTCCAGGCTTGTTGAGACGACTATATTTACAACTTGTATGTCTCTTTTCTCCATTTTTATCCCCCAAAAATCTATTTTGTTTATAAATGAAATGCGAGTTCATTTATAAATACTTTTATTGTACAAGCTGTTTATTTAAAAATAACTTTTTTAAAATATAAGCCCCCTTCATTTCTTATGGAAAAAAATTTATAGTCGAGAAAAAGTTTTTTTCAATAGTTTTTTATTTTGTTAACACCCCTCTTTTTCCTTTGGAAATTTTTTAAAAAAAATAAAAAAATAATTTTAGTAATGGAAATGATGATTAAAGTTTTTTAAAAGCAAAAACTCTGGAAGATCTGGTTCATACTCATCTAGCCATTTAAAAATTTCTTTTGTATAACAGTAAGAACAAACACCTACATTTTGGTTGCAGATGATGCATTTTGTTTCTCCGGATCCATCATAGAGTTCATCTGTTTTTCTTTGTAGACCTGGAACTAAATCAGGTCTTGTTTCTATAAGCCACGCAGCGATTTCTTTTTCTATGCAGTCAGGGCATATAGGGTTTGTTGCTGCTTCTTGACATATTTTGCACGCAGCCATTTTTTATTACCTCCGTCTTTTTATTGTTCACTTTATTTTCGGGTTTTGAACGGTTCTTTAGAACAAGTCACAAAGAATGCCAGAACCCAAAAGTTTTATCAAAGGGGCTCTTAGCACATCTTTGGTTTAATTGTAAACAGAGCTACAACTAGCGCAAAGGAATAATGTTTTCTAATGCTAGTTAAACTCATAACTTCGCTTTGGTTGAATCTTCTTTATAAATTTTTTTGTTAAAATTTGTTAAATCTGAACTATTTAGAATAAGTTTATAAAAAAAGAGTTGTTTTTTTGCTAAATGGAATTTATTGTTAGATATGGAGAAATTTTTCTTAAAGGAAAAAATCGCAAAGTGTTTGAAAATAGGCTTATTACAAATATTTATGATTTTTTAAAAAAAGAACGAGTTGAAGGTAAAATTTTTAATAAAAGAAATAGGCTCGTCTTAGATGTCGAAAAAAATGTTAATCTAAGAAAAGTTTTTGGTATTTCAACTTATAGTAGTTCACATTCTTGTGAGCCAGATATTGAACAAATAAAAAAATTGATATTAAGCATTATTAAGGAAATAAAATTTAGTGATAAAAAATCTTTTCGCGTAACGTCTAAGAATTCTGATAAAAGCATCCAACTTTGTTCATTAGATATTAATAAAGAAATTGGAAGTTTTATCGTCGAACAGACTGGTGCAAAGGTTGATTTATCAAATCCGAATGTTAATTTTCAAATTGAAGTCTTTGGCAAAAAAGCTTATGTTTTTTTAGATTCAACAATTTGTTTTGGTGGTTTGCCTGTTGGTGTTGAAGGAAAAGTTGGTTGTCTTGTTGAAGATGAAAAATCTGTACTTTCAACAATTCTTGTTATGAAGAGAGGGTGTATGCCTGTTTTGGCTGTGAAGAATAATTATGATGTTTCTTTAATAGAAAAGTTTGCTCATGGTTTTAAATTAAAAATAATTAATGTAAAAGATTTTTTGAATATAGAAACTTTTTTTGAAAAAAATGATTGTGTTGCAATAATTACTGGAGAAACACTTAACAGCTGCTTCTTTGAATCGTCCATGCCTGTTTTTAGACCTTTAATAGGTTTTTCTGATAAACAGATTAAAACACAACTAAAAGTATTTTCTATTTAATAATTATAAACATTTAAAAAAACAACTCGATTAATAGAATTATGTTTTTAGATATTGTTATTCCGAAAAAAGGAGAAGAAGAAAAATTTGTTGAAGTAGCAAAATTACTTGGCACAAAGGGTTTAATATTTATATATGGTGAGTTAGATAGAATTAATTTGAAAAAAGTTAAGGCTTTTAGCTCGAAAGATTTTTTTGTAAAAACAGGTTTTATTATGAAAGATTTGAAAAACATTTCTGGATTAAAAAAAGATTTTGATTATCTTTTTTCAAATGGTGAAAGAGCACATATTGAAAATAAACACACAGATTTTGTTTTTGAAACAGAAAAAACCAATCCTAAAGATAGCATGCATTATCGAAATTCTGGAATTAACCAGATTCATGCAAAGCTTTTGAAAGAAAAAAATATTGTTTTCTGTTTTAGCTTCAATGAAGTCTTGAATGCAAGCGATAAACCCAAAATTTTTGGTCGCATGATGCAAAATGTAATGATTGCAAAAAAATATAAAATTAAAACTCTTTTTGCAAGCTTTGCAAGAAATCCAATGGAACTTCGAAGCAAAAAAGATCTAGAAACATTTGGTAGATGTATGGGGTTTGATTAAGCCCATATAGAAAAGTATAAATAATAAGACTTCTAAATCATTATTCATGGTTAGAAAAAGAGGGTTGTTGTTTATCTTAATGTTTATTCTTGTTGGTTCTGTTTTTGCTGTTAATTGTGATAATGATGATAAGGATGAGTTTTGTTATCATCATGATGGTCATACTTATTGTAATGGTAATGATAAGGCTTATAATGTTCCTGGTCGTGCTTATGAGAATGGTGGTGATAATAGTCGAAGGAATGATGTTTGTTGGACTTCTTTAGTTATTAATGAGGCTTATATTGTTTGTAGTGATGGTGCTGATACTACTGATGGTGATATTCATAGGTGTGATTATGCTCACCCTTATTGTTCTTATGCTGCTAATTTTTATTATCGTGCTGGTGCGTTGAAGTCTGGTGATGATAGTTATGCTTATTGTTGTGAGCCTGATGTTTCTGAGGGTTGTTGTGTTAATGTTCAAAATAAGGATTTTGTGTGGGCTGGCGATCATTGTTTTGGTGATGATTTTTTTGAAGAAGATTATGTTTTGTCTGCTTCTGATTGTGCTGATGTATCCTTTCCTAATGGTTTATGGTATTTTGAGACTAAAAGAGGATATCGTTCTGAAGAGTTAATTTCTGAATCTACTTGGGATGATTTTTCTCCTGTTGATACTGCTGATGTGCAAAGGTGGGATGTTTTTGATGAGTCTTTTGAAACAAATGGTGATGTTATTGAGCGTGTTTGTACTAATCATGTTGGAGATGTTTTATCTGGTGATGGTCTTTTTAATGCATGGAATTCAAATAATCCTAAAGGCAGGTATCTTTTTTTGAAAGGGGTTACTAATATTGAGTTATCTTTGGAGTCTGCTCAAGAGGTTGAGTTTCAGGTTCGTTCTGCTACTGATTCTTATAGTTTTTTTGTTTATGAGATTGCGTTTGATGGTTCTAAAGGTGATTTGGTTGGAAATTTTCAGAAGTTAAATCCTGTTGATGATATGGATTCTTGGCCTGTTTTATTAAGTGGTGGTAGGTATCGTTTGGAATTTTATATTTATACTCCTGAGGATTTGCTTAAATTTAATATTTTGTTGGTTAATAAGGATTCTCTTGTTCGTTATGTTCATGTTATTCCTGAAGGTTATCTTCAGAATGAGTTTTTTTGTAATGATGGTTCTGATAATGATTTTGATGGCTTTGTTGATATGGCTGATAATGATTGCTTTAATAATGAGATTATTTGTCCTGCTAATGCTGGTTACTACTCTTTGCAAAGTCTTCGTGATGGTGAAGGTAATCCTTCTGCTTTGAATGGTTCTGATGGTTGTTGTGGTGATGATTTGTTTGGTGATTTTGCTTTTGTTGACTTTACTTCACAATTTTTTTGTAGTAAGGATTACGATGCTAATTATAAGAAAATTCTTTATGATGGTTTTGGTTCTTGGCGTTGGTGGGACGCTACAAAGACAGGTGAGGCTTATAAAATACACACGATAAGATAAGGAAATATTTAAATAATGAAAACAATAAATAAAATAGAAATGCGGAGAGGAAAAAGAGGTTTGCTGTTAGTTTTATTTATATTTATAGTTTTAAGTTTGTTTTCTTCAGCACAAGAGATTTGTAACAATGCTGATGATAATGGAAATGTGCTTGTTGATGAGGGTTTAATTAATTGTCCTTGTACTGAGGAGTGCAGAGGAAATCCTTTTTGCTCCAGCTTTAAAGTTTCTTCTTGTCCAAATGGCTGTTCAGTTAGTTGTGATTCAAATTTGTTAACAGAAGAGTTAATGATTGCTTGTCCTCAAATAACAGTGATGGGGGTTTGTGATGCTCTTTCTTTTTGTGTTTGGAATGAGCTTAATGGTTGTAAGGTTGATTATTCTACTTTTAATGATGAAGATAAATTGGTTTGTTGTGATTTTGTTTCTCAAGATGTATATAAAGAAGTTTTGGGTTGTCAAAATGTTTACACTTGTACAGGTGATGTTTTTAATTGTTTCCAGCAAAAAACAAGTACTGATTGTAATTTATACATGGCTGGTTCTCCAGTTTATAAAACACCTGATTCTAATGCTTGTTATTGGTTTGATGCAGGCAATCCTTCTTCTGAAGTTTGTGATAATATTGATAATGATTGTAATGGTGTGATTGATGATTTAGATAATTGTCAATGTACTGGTGATAATCAACCTTTAACTGAAGATTGTTATGATGGAATAGACAATGATTGTAACAATTTAATTGATGATTGTAATTGTCCTGTTCCTATTAATGCAAATCATGAACTTTGTTCGAATACAGGTTTAATAATTTGTGATTCACCCACCAATCTTTGCGAACAACATGGTGATTGGATTTGTACGACTCCTGATGGTAATTATTGGGGTTGGTATAACCAACAAAGCATGAATGAGATTTGTGATGGCTTTGATAATAATTGTGATGGTGTTATTGATGAAAATTGTGATATTATTTTTGATGTTATGAATAATTATGCTGAGTGGTATGTTTGTAATGCGACAGGTAATGCTCCTAAGTTTGGTGAGCTTGAATCTTCTAATTATTTGGGGAACTTTGAAAATCTTCCTGATGATAAGCTTCCTGATGGCTCTAATTGGTGTCCTAAATCACCTGTTGATTATGATAAATACTTTTTTTCACCCAACATAAATACTTGTAAACTTGGTGCTGATAAAGATGACACTTATTCTTCTGAAAATTTTA
>JAHIUF010000047.1 GCA_018817005.1 Nanobdellota archaeon | reverse complement strand
ATTGAAGAAATTACTGAAGGAACTGTTAAACAAATCGGAAACGGAGGAATGATTATGTCCTCAAAAAAACACATAAACAAAAAAGTTTATGTGTTAATCAGAAAAAATTAATTATCCGACACAGCAGAAAAATCACAAAATTTATAAACAGGTCAGAACTCCTAAACAGAACATCAGAATCATATGATGTGAATACGCGAAAGCCAAAATCCTGGTTTTCTACATATCGACTCCATTTCTGTCAGAGATCTGAAAGATCGTTCGTATGACGAAAAACTCATATAAAAATCATGCTTGATATAACAATCAAGTATTAGGTAGGAATGTAAAACCCAAATAATTCAAAAAAATTTAAACATTGCGACCAAATATTCTAAAAAGCATTTCTCGCTTAATTCAAAATATAGATTTTGAATACACAGGAATTAGAATTTAATTCCCGTTGATACAAAAATTTCTAATTTTTGGCCAACGGAATTAAGCAAAATTAATTCCCGTTGATCCTGCGGGAGATTGCTGCTATTGGGATTCGACTAAGCCATGCAAGTCTTCTCGTAAGAGAGGCAAAACGCTCAGTAACACGTCGTTAATCTGCCCTTAGGTTGGGGATAACCTCGGAAAACTGAGGATAATACCCAACAGGAGAATTCATCTGGAATGATTTTTCTCTTAAACTCGTGCCTAAGGATGAGACGGCGGCGGATTAGGCTGTTGGCGGGGTAATGGCCCACCAAACCATAGATCCGTACGGGCCATGAAAGTGGTAGCCCGGAGAAGGACACTGAGATACTGGTCCTAGCCCTACGGGGTGCAGCAGGCGCGGAACCTCTACAATGCACGCAAGTGTGATAGGGGGATCCCAAGTGCTTATGCTTTGCATAGGCTTTTGCTAAGAGTAAAAATCTTGGCGAATAAGTGGTGGGCAAGACTGGTGCCAGCCGCCGCGGTAACACCAGCGCCACAAGTAGCAATCGGATATTGGGCCTAAAGCGTCCGTAGCCGGTTTAGCAAATCCTTTGTGAAATTGTCAAGCTTAACTTGACGAATGGCAGAGGACACTACTAAACTCGAGACCGGGAGGGGTCAGAAGTATTCAAGGGGGACCGGTAAAATGGTATAATCCCTCGAAGACTACCAATGGCGAAGGCATCTGACCAGAACGGATCTGACGGTGAGGGACGAAAGCTAGGGGAGCGAACCGGATTAGATATCAAAAATTAGCGATTTTCGGAATTAGCCAAAAATCATTGTGTTTGCAAAAAAAATACTACAATGATAAGTAGATAATTCTTGTATGTTAATTTTTGACTAATGACCCGAGTAGTCCTAGCTGTAAACGCTGCGAGTTAGGTGTTGCATATTCTACGGGAATGTGCAGTGTCGAAAAGAAGTTGTTAAACTCGCCGCCTGGGAAGTACGGTCGCAAGACTGAAACTTAAAGGAATTGGCGGGGGAGCACCACAAGGGGTGCGGCGTGCGGTTTAATCTAACTCAACACAGAGAACCTCACTAGGTGCGACGGCAGAATGAAAGTCAGTCTGAAGGGCTTACTTGACGAGCCGAGAGGTAGTGCATGGCCGCCGTCAGCTCGTGCTGTGAAGTGTCCAGCTAAGCCTGGCAACGAGCGAGACCTGTATCTATAATTGCTAACAACTGCATGCAGGATTGAGCACATTATAGAGACTGCCCTGGAAACAGGGAGGAAGGTGCAGGCTACGGTAGGTCTGTATGCTCCGAATCTCCTAGGCTACACGCGCGCAACAATGGTAGGGACAATGGGATGCAACTCCGAAAGGAGAAGCTAAACCTCTAAACCCTATCTCAGTCCAGATTGAGGATTGCAACTCATCCTCATGACGACGGAATCCCTAGTAATCAGATTTAATCATAGTCTGGTGAATATGTCCCTGCTCCTTGCACACACCGCCCGTCAAGCCAACCGAGCAGGGTTTAGGTAAAATTTGACTTTTTTGGTCAGATTGAATCTAAGCTCAGTGAGGTGGGCTAAGTCGTCACAAGGTAACCGTAGGGGAACCTGCGGTTGGATCACCTCCTTTTATTTTTTTAAAAAAATAAAAAAGGTATACAACCATCAGCGGTTGGATTGCTCAAAAAACATCGTTTTTTGGCATGCCAAAAATGTTTCACATTTTTGAGTACACCTCCTTTTATTTTTTTTAAATAAAAAAATAAAACTCCGAATTATTCTTTACATTCCTACCAACTTATTATCACGGGCTTAATTTAGAATCCCTGTTACGGGCTTGTAGCTCAGTCTGGTAGAGCATCGCCCTTGCACGCGTTGAATCAAATTTGTCAAAATTTTTGATTAACGTCGAAGATAGGCGGGGGCCTCGGGTTCGAATCCCGACGAGTCCATTCAATAATTTATCAATAAATCATATTCACTTAATTTAGGCAGCTCAATAAGTAATACTATTGGGTGTAGGGCGTAGAACTGGTATTTTTACCAACATATCATGTTTGATGAAACCATGCATAAGAATGGTCTTTGCACAACAAAGTAAAACGCTATTAGGTGGATAGCTCGGCTCATAGGGCGAAGAAGGATGCGACAAGCAGCATTATGCTCTGGCGAGGTGCAAGTAACCTTTGAACCAGAGATTTCCGAATACGACTTCGTTTTTAAATCCGAAAGGATAGTTAACGCAGGGAATTGAAACGTCTTAGTACCTGCAGGAAAAGAAACCAAATGGGATGCTGTTAGTAAGAGCGACTGAAAACAGCAAAAGGCAAACTGAATCTGCTATTGAAAAGTAGTAGAGATGTGGTGTTGTAGGACTGCCTTCCGATTCTCCTTAATTGATTTGAAGTCTTCTGAAAAGAAGCATCATAGAGGGTTATAGTCCCGTAAAAGAAAATTAAAAGAATTTGGCAGTATCCTGAGTATCATCTCTTGGATATGAGGTGAGAAGCTAGGAGACAACAACTCCTAACCTTAAATACCTGATGAGTCCGATAGAGTACAGTACCGTGAGGGAAAGCTGAAAAGAACTCTTGATAGAGAGTTAAAAGCTCTTGAAACCTAGTAGCTATAGAAGGATACGCTCTTTCGGGAGTGTATCGTCCGTTTCGAATAACGTGCCAGGGAGTGTATTTGAGTGGCGAGGATAATCGTGTTAATCGAGCATCCTTAGGGAAACCAAAAGCCCGCAGTTTACGAGGGGCGAGGTATGAAAATGCCTTGAGTCACTTGGATACGACCCGAAGCCGGACGATCTAGCCGTGGGTAAGGTGAAGCCCCTGTTAAAAGGGGTGGAGGCCTGAAGAGGTGCTGTGAACAAGCGTTCTCCTAACCTGTGGCTAGGGGTGAAAAGCCAATCGAGTCCGGTGATAGCTGGTTCCTATCGAAGTTGGCCGTAGTCAAGCTTCAGACGAGATTGTTGAGAGGGTAAAGATACGGATTGGGAGTTTAGGGTTCGAAAGGACTCGGTTCCTTGTCCAACTCAGAATATCTCAACATTGTAGACTCTGAAAGACGGGGACGCGGGGTAAGCTTGCGTTCCGAGAGGGGAACAACCCAGACTACAGTTAAGGTCCCTAAATACTAACTAAGTGTGAAAGGGTAAAGAATGTCTATATCCAAAGACAGCGAGGAGGTTGGCTTAGAAGCAGCCACCCTTTAAAAAGTGCGTAACAGCTTACTCGTCAAGGTTATAGGCGTCTAAAATGGACGGGACTAAGTTAGTTACCGATACTGTAGACATCAGCGATGATTGTGGTAGATAGGCGTTCTGTTAGAGCAGAAGCTAGTCCTAGAGGATTAGTGGATCTTGCAGAAATGAGAATCCTGGCGAAAGTAAGATCAAAGCAGAGTGAGAATCTCTGTCACCGTAAGGGCAAGGGTTCCTTGACAATGAAGTTCAGTCAAGGGTAAGTTGATCCTAATCAACTCCGTAACTCGGAGTAATTAAGAAAGGGCAACAGGTTAAAATTCCTGTACTGTATAAGTATGCGTGGTGACACAAGTTCAATTTCTGACAGTTTGGGCTAGGCTGACATCCCTTGTCTGGGATGTTAATTGGAATAAATCAAGGGAGTATCGTAATGATGAGAACTCGATTAAATCCAAGAACAGCCACTCTTAAGAGTGGTTCAGCTAATGCCTTGACTCCCTGAAAAAGGAATTGAAAAAAATCTTATACATTCATACCCATAACCGGCACAGGTGCCCCTGGGTGAGAAGCTTAAGGTGTGATGGACTAATCTGGTTAAGGGAATTCGGCAAATTAGCCCCGTTTCTTCGGTATAAGGGGTCCCTACTTTCGTATCTTTTAGATGCGATCGTAAGGCTCAGTAACAAGGGGGGTCCGACTGTTTAACAAAAACTTAACTGACTGCCAGCCTGTAAAGGTGTGTATAGTCAGTGACGTCTGCCCAGTGCCAGTACCTGAATCTCCTTTTCAAGGGAGCTAAGGGCTGGTAAACGGCGGGGGTAACTATAACTCTCTTAAGGTAGCGAAATGCCTTGCCGTTTGATTGACGGCCTGCATGAATGGCGTAACGAGATCCCCACTGTCCCTAGCCAGAATCCTCTGAACACTTCATTCCGGTGCAAAGACCGGAGACTTCCAGTGGGAAGCGAAGACCCCGTGAAACTTTACTGTAGCCTGTTGTTGTAACGTGGATTTCATTGTATAGCGTAAGTGGCAGTCGCTTGAGAACTTGGACGTCAGTTCAAGTTTTAGACGATCCTGTAACACCACTCTTTGGAATTTACGTTACTTTACTCGTAAGAGGACATCAATTGGTGGACAGTTTGGCTGGGGTGGCACACTGTTGAAAGTATATCAATAGTGCCCAAAGGTTGGCTCAAACGGGTCAGAAATCCGTTGTAGAGTGCAAGAGCAAAAGCCAGCCTAACTGTGATTTAACTATGACAAATCGCAGTATGGAAACATTGGTCTAGCGATCTGTTAGCTCCCTTTGATTGGGGGCTAGCATTGACCGAAAAGTTACTCCGGGGATAACAGAGTTGTCTCGCCCGAGAGCTCCTATCGACGGCGAGGCTTGCTTCATCGATGTCGGCTCTTCCTATCCTGGTCGTGCAGAAGCGACCAAGGGTGAGGGTGTTCACCTATTAAAAGGAATCGTGAGCTGGGTTCAGAACGCTGTGAGGCAGTTTGTTTGATATCTACTGGAAGTGTTAATTGTCTGAAGGGAAGGACCGCTTAGTACGAGAGGAACGGTGGTTCGACGCCTCTGGTCGACCGGTTACCTGACAAGGTAGGCCGGGCAGCTACGTGTCAAGGGCTAAGTGCTGAAAGCATCTAAGCACGAATCCCGCCTTGAAAAGAGACATAAGACCCCCATAAAAGATGGGTTTGATAGAACAGAGGTGTAAGCATCAAGGCAACGAGATGTTAAGCTTGCTGTTACTAAAAGTCTGACTTAGCAAATGTCTATTCTTATGCATGGTTTTTATCATTTTTTTTCTTTAATTTTTTTACTTAATAGAGATAGCTATTTTATAAACCGTAAACAATATAAAAAGAGACTTTGTTTTAAAATAGTGAGGTGTTTTTTATGAAAAATAGGATAAGAATTGGGGTTTTAATTTTTGATGATGATAAATTATTATTAGTAAAGCATATTGATCCAAAATCAGGTTTTACTTGGTGGGTTCCTCCGGGTGGTGGATTGCAAAATAATGAGACTATTTTTGAGTGTGGTGAACGGGAGGTTTTTGAAGAAACTAATTTAAAGATAAAATTAGATAAATTAGTCTATATCAGACAATTCATTTATAATCATCAGGGTGAAAACACGATTGATGTGTATCTAACATCATCATCTTCTTTTGCAGGAAAAATGCATATTACAAATCTTAAAGGTCTGGGTGGTGATGAACATTTCATTAAAGAGTTGAAATTTTTTTCTGAAAGTGAAATTAAAGAAATTGTTGTTTTTCCGAAGATTTTGAAGGATGGGATGTGGCTGGATTATAAGGCTAATTTTCCTGATTTAAAATTTATTGGTGTTGAAGATGATTCCGAGCATACTTCTGATTAATTACTATACAGAATCAAGCTTCATCTTTTTGTCAATATAAACATAGTTTTCTTTGAAAAGAATCGTATTTTGGCAGGGTTATGATGCTAAACAAAATCAGATGAATTTTTCCGGGAAATCTTCGGATAAATCTTCAATATCTCCGGTTTCGTCGTCGAGAAATATATAAACACTTAAAATCACATTTCTGTTAGTCCTTAATAAATCCGAAAAATTTATATATTATATAAGTTTATACCATAATATAAGTTTATATGTATTAAAATGCAACAAATATTACATTATCCAAGATTGGATACAATTCTGAAAGTGGAATCAATAATTAAGAACACAAAAGAATTATTATCTAAGAACGAAATAGATAGAAGATTATCAAAACAAATCATGAGACCTACGTTGAATGTTATCTTGAAATATCTTGAGGATAGTGGAAAAATTGCAGTTCTAAAAGAAGGAATTGTTTGGATTTATGAAAAGGACATAACTAACAAACTTAGAGAGAAACTCTCTAAGAGCGTAAAGGTTATGTAAACATGAAGAAAGAAATTGAAATCCGATTTGAAAAAGTTGCATATGAGAAATATCACGAGATCATTCTCGCAGTAGAAACAAATAAAAGTTCTAGGTCAAAACCCAACCATGAATCGATTTTAAATTCTATTAATCAAAAATTAGATAAATTAAAACTTAATCCTTACGCAGGAGATCTAATTTCAAGAAAACATCTTTCTAAGCGAACTATAAACTTTTATGGAACTGATCAATTATTCAAAACATCTTTAATAGTGTATTGGAGATTAATCTACACTTTAATTGGGGAAGAAGCAAAAATAATTGTTTTCATTCTAGAATATGTTAATCATGAAATTTACAATAAAAGGTTTGGATATAAGAAGAGGTAAATATGTTTATTGAAATCCTACTAGCAATTTGCTGTGGAGTGATATGCGGTATCTTCACAGGCCTCACACCAGGCATTCATATTAATTTAATATCATTGCTTCTTCTCTCTGCAGCTCCTTTTCTTTCTTCTTTTTTTAGTCTTTTAGCTCTTGCTTGTTTTATTATTTCTATGTCTGTCACACACACTTTTCTTGACTCAATCCCTTCTATTTATCTTGGAGCGCCTGATTCATCTCAGGCTTTGGGTGTTCTTCCTGGTCACAGGTATCTTCTCGCAGGTCATGGTTTTACTGCTCTTTTTCTAACAGTTATTGGTTCTTTTGGTGGTTTGGTTTTGAGTGTTTTTTTGTTTCCGTTATTCGCGTTTATTGCAAAACACGGTTATATATTCATTTCTAAGTTCATTGGTTTTATTTTGTTGGCAGTTGTTATATTCATGATTCTTCGCGATAATAAGAAGCTTTGGGCATTACTTGTTTTCTCTCTTTCAGGAGTTCTTGGGTTTATCGTCATGAACATGCCTAATCTAAAAAATCCTCTTTTCCCACTTCTTTCCGGCCTTTTCGGAGTTTCAACCCTTCTTATTAGTCTTAATGATAATACAACCATGCCCGTTCAAAAAGTTGAGACTTTTGTTAAGCTCCCTAAAAAAACTCTTTTTAAAGCTCTTTTTTCTGGTCAGTTTTCTGGTTTTTTGACTGCAGTTCTTCCAGGAGTTGGAGCTTCCACTGCAGCAGTTTTATCTCTTCAAATTACAAGAAAACTTGGTGATAAGGGGTTCATGGTTTTGATTGGCAGCATTAACACTGTTAATTTTGTTTTGTCGATTGCAACACTTCTTGTTTTGCAGAAGGCTCGAAATGGCGCTGTTATTGTCGTTCAAAAACTTGTTGAAACTATTTCTTTTTTTCAGGTGGTTGTTTTTCTTTCTGTGGCTCTTATCTCCGGATCCGTCGCAGTTTTTTTGGCATTGAAGATTGGCAAGGTTTTTTCAAAGGTAATCACTGTTGTTAATTATAGAAAGCTCATCTTGTCTATTATCTTGTTGATTGTCTTTTTAACAGTTTTATTGTCTGGTATGTTGGGTTTATTGGTTTTGATTTGTTCTATTGCTGTTGGTTTGATTCCCGCAATTGTTAAAACAACCCGCACTCAGGCGATGGGTTGTATAATGGTTCCGGTGATGATTTACTTTCTGCTTTAAATAAGAATTTTTCAAACACTTTTTTGATAGTTTCTATTTTAGTTCAAAAATTCAACAGAAAAGATAGTCGACAGATAACCAGACTATCGTTAAATTTTTGTTATTCTGAGATTCCTTGTAAAGCATCATTCTGAAATTGATTTAAATAATGCTTTAGCTGCTTGTTCAGGACCTTTGCTTTCATAGCCTTTAATGCCAAGCATAGTTCTTATTTCACCAACTCGAATATTTTTTTCAAAGAAGAATTTAAAGTATTTTTCTGCAATATCTTCATGGATTTTCTTGAATTGATGCGGTCCAAATGGATTTGCAAAATAACTTTTTGTCAAACCTATCTCAGATGTTGTTCCCTTTGCCATTCTTTTTCCTTCTTTGAAAACATTAAATGCTTCTTCCCAGTTATGAAAGTAATGAATAAATTGTTTGTCTTCAACAAATTCATAATTATTGGCGTAAAGAATTAAGTTTACTTCATGTCCTTCAATTATTTCTTTTAATGTTGTTATTGGAATTACTGCTCTCGCATTTATTTTATCAGGACTCATTATTATTGAACGATCAAGATTTCCATAAACAAAACCTGGGTGTAAATCATCAAGCCTTACAAAAGCTCCTGTTTCTGTTCCATATGCTTTTAGTTTGTCATTTTCAATACTCAATGAACCCATATCATCAAAAATTATAGTCATATTTCTTAAGTGTTCCTGACTTAACGTTCTGAAAGCTTCCAGTGATTCTGATTTTCCAGCTCCGGAATCTCCAATTATGATTATGTTCTTTTTAATTCCACTTTTCAGTTCTATTTTGACCATTGCTCCATGGACTGGAAGTCTTCCTTTTTTCATACATGCAATATTGTGGAGTGTTAATATCATTTTCTTGGTATATCCAAAATAATTGTATTCATCCCTTCTAGATACAAATCCCATTAGCAAATCATTTTTTTTATCATCATAGAAAACTGTTTGTGGTTCTCCATATTTTTTTAATGATTCTTCATCAACTCCGAAAAGATAAATTGCATCTGGTTTCTTTTCTATTTCAGTTTCATCAACTAAATCAAATAAATTAGCTAATGATATTCCTAAACTAATAAATCTGTAATGAAAGAATACATGTATTATTAACTCTCCGACTTTTGCTGGAAAGCAAAGCCATTCTTTGTTATTAAGATTCATTTTATTCATTGGATTTTCATGTATTTCTTTGAACGAACCACTTCTTTTATTCATAGTTGGATTTAATATTAATGGCGGTTCAATCAAAACTTGTCTAATACGATGAATGTTATTTAATTTCAGGTATTCTTTAGAAAACTTTGTTTTTGATTTTGAAGCAATTATTCCAACTTCAAATCCTGCAGGTACTTGTCTATAAACTTGTGGATGATTTGACGTAATATTTTCACAAATATCTCTATAGCTTCCTCTCACTAAGTGGTTTAATTGTTCAATAGTGGTGTGGAATGAACGATAAGGTTGTTTATGATAGTTTTGTCCAGTTTTGCTCTCAGAAAAAAGTATGAAGAATCTTTCGAAATTTCTCCAAAAATTATATAATTCTTCCACAAATTGATTTAAATTGTAGGTATCTGCAAAGAAACCTTCAAGTTCAGGATTATTTTTTATTACAGTTTTTTTCTTTTTGATTGTTAATTCCTGAAGGAGTTTTAATATTTTTTTATTTTGTTCTTCTTTGCTAGAAATGTGTTTTGGTATTATTTCCAAGAGAGGGGAATTTTTTCCTCTTAAAAAATCTAGATACATGCTCAGAACTTTTTTAAAGGCTTCTGTTTCAAGTAATTCTTCATTTGTTTGACATAATTCTCCGTTTGAACTAATAATTATTTGATTATCATATTTTGAAAAACTACCTTTCATGCGTATCACCAATTTTATTGCAGAATCTTTCTATTCTGGCAAGTCCTTCTTTTAAGTTGTTCATGCTTGTTGCAAAACTAATTCTTATGCATGCATCATCTCCGAATGGTTCTCCTGGAACTGCTGCAACCAGTTCTTCTTCGAGTATACGTTCACAGAATTGTATTGAGGAAAGTCCTGTTCCTGAAATATCGGGAAATGTATAAAATGTGCCTTCTGGTTTGGAACAAATTACTCCCTTCATTTGGTTTAATCTTTCAACAACATAATTTCTTCTTTTCTCAAACTCCCGTATCATTATTTCAACAGACTCTTGGTTTCCACTAATTGCTTCTAATGCTGCTTTTTGTGCAATACTACAAGGTCCTGAAGTTGAATGACTTTGTAAATTATTCATTGCTTTAATTAATTCTTTTGGTCCTGCACAATAGCCTATTCTCCAACCAGTCATTGAGTATGTTTTTGATACTGCATTAACAGTTATTGTTCGACCATATATGTTTTTGTTTAAACTTGCGATGCTGACATGTTTGTTTTTGTCGAATAGTATTTTTTCATAAGGTTCATCGCTCACACATAAAATGTTGTGTTTCACACAAAGGTCTGCAATCTTTTCAAGTTCTTGAAGCTCAATTATTTTTCCACTTGGATTGCATGGAGAGTTGATAATAATCATTTTTGTTTTGTCAGAAATTTTCGTTTCAATTAATTTCGCTTTAACTTTCAGGTTTTCAGACTCTGCAAAAACAGGTGTTGCTCCACACATCTTAATTTGTTCATTATAGCTCAACCAGAATGGTTTTATAAGTATAACTTCATCTCCTTCTTCTAAAACAGTTAAGCAAATATTCATCAAACTTTGTTTTGCTCCATTACTGATGATTATTTGTGACTCTTCATAGATAATATTATTTTCTTTGAGAAATTTTTCTGCAATTGCTTTTTTTAATTCAATTATTCCTGAAGCGGGAGTGTATTTTGTAAATCCTTCATCAATTGCTTTTTTAGCAGCCTCTTTAATATTATCTGGAGTGTCGAAATCTGGCTCGCCAACTCCAAATGCAATAACATCCATTCCTTGTTTCTTCATTTCGTTTGCTTTTGCAGAAATGGATAAAGTAACACTTGACTTTATTTCTTTTACTCTTTTTGTTAGTTTCATAATCCTTCTATTTCCGTTAATCTACTTTCATTATATAAATTCTACCATTTTCTTTCAGTACAACCATATTTTACTTCAACTATTTTTCAAAATTAATAGTATTTTCTTACCCATATTAGAAAACTCATAATAACGCCCCGTTTGTTCTTTAGGAGTTATGCACTTAACCAAATCTTTCTCTTTTAACTCTGATAAATATCTGCTTATTGTAGGTCTGTGAGTTTTTAGTTTTTGAGATGATTCTGTAGGAATCACAGATTTATCTCGTATTTTTAAAATCGTTTTTCTTATTTTTTCACGACCAACAAAACTAACCAGTTCACACATGGTAACAATTACTTAGCAATAATAGAACTACATTCATTTTTTAGTTTTGATAACCAAAAGATTTAATATCTCTTAATGATATATCTTCTTAATGATATATCTTTTTGTTGGTTGAATAACAATGTTGCAGTTTAATAAAAAAAAGGTGTTGTTTTCAGTAATTTCTTTCTTTTTTGTAGTTTTGTTAATATCTATTATTTTTGGCAAAGGAGTTATCGAAGGCAGGCAGCCCACGCTTTATTCTTTTTCGATTATAAACTTTGCAGGATACCTGTTTTTTCTGATGTTGCCTGTTGAAATATTGATTCCTTATTATCTTTCAATTGGTTATTCTGGTGTTGTATTAATTATTTTAGCGTTGATTACTGCAATGATTGCCCAGATGCTTGATTATAGTGTGGGGTTTTCTGTAAGTGAGCCTTTTATTCATGATGTTATAGGTAAGTGGCGTTACCAGCGTGCTGAAAAGATAATTAATAAATATGGTTCTGTTGCAATATTCTTTTTCAATTTTCTGCCGATTTCTTCCCCTATAATTGTTTTGGCCGCTGGTTTTTTAAGAGTTGATTTTAAGAAAGTTCTTTTCTACAGCTTTATTGGCTTGTTGGCAAAATACTCTTTGATTGTTATTCTTTTTAGATTTATTTTCTAAAATACCATTTTTTCTAAACACATTTGTCATATTTGTTGATATATATCCTTTGGCAAATAGTTTTTTTATGTATGAAAATAGTAGGTTGTCAATTACTGCTGGGCATTGGCTTGAGAACATTATTAAATCATTTTTTTTATATATTGGAAACTCTTTGCAGGTTTTTGGTCTTCCTCTATTTTTATGTATTACACACATATTATCTATTAGGCTTGGGCAGATATGGTTGTTGTCTTTGAAAAAGAGCGTGTATAAACCATCTTTGTTTTTTGAGATTTTTCCTTCTAATTCTGCTTTATTCAATAATCTTTTAGTAATTAGTTTTGCTTCTGACTTTTTGAGTAATAGATTTCCTTTTCTGCAGCAATATGCTTTGCATTCATTTATGCAGTACAAACTAATTGATTTTCTTGCTTGCTTTAATATCCTCTCAACATCACTATCCATACAGTTTCGCTGTTTTTATTTTAGAAACAGGTGTTTCCTCCGAGTCATTTCTTTTTCTTGTGTTAAAGATGTTTTTAACTTGCTTTTAAACCTTTCGTGTGGAGAATTTTGTTTGTAATCATTTCTTTCTTTTAAAGTATAGTTCACCAAATCCGTGAAAATTCATTTTTCCGCTTAGAAAAACTAATAATAACAAACAATAGTTTTATTTTTATTACTTATAAGTGATAAAAAAGCGAAAAGTTTATAAATATAAAAAACCATGATAAAAGAAACGAGGTATGAAATGGCCCCAGAACAAAAGAAAATAACAAAAAAACCCTTTTGGCGAAACAAAAATACATATATCTTAATAGGGGCAACCATACTCACATTACAAGCAGAAAACATATACAGACACATAAAAAATTTTATCAAACCAAACGAAATAACTCAAGAATTCAAAGAAGAGTTCAAAATCCCATTAAAAGGTCACGATTACAATCTGAAATATCTACCCAATATAAGATCCCTCGCATTTGCATTAAAAAGAGAACAAATAGAACTACCATACACGCTGAAAAACTTCAGAATAAAACCTAACAATTTCTTCAGACAAGAACTTACCGAACAAATAAATACTATATTCGGCACAGAGTATTCCGGCTATTATAACCCTATGTCAAAAAACATTGCTATAAACGAATTAGTCTGTACGTCCACAGTTCACCACGAAATCAAACATGCAAAAACCTTTGACACATTAAAAAAACACCCGGAATTCAAAAAACAATGGAAAGAAATAGCCAAAGATGAAAATGGAAACAGTCCATATTTGAATGGTTTCTTCCAATTTTGTGGAAGAGTTATACTCTTAAACAACCTCGTTCCGATAGATACACTCTCAAGCCTAGATGATTTGAAGGAAGGATTCGTATCAGATTATGCAAAAACCAATTTTTATGAAGACGTCGCAGAATTAGGAACCGAAGTAGAACTGGGCTATTCTATAGGCTCAATAACTGGACTTGACTATTTCATCTGCGATAAATCAAACAAAAACACCCGCATACAAAAAAAGATAACACTTTTAGCAGAACACCAGATTATACCTGCAGAATATCCTGAATTTGCAAAACTCAAAGAAAAATATTTCGAATCATTCGGTTCAGAATTCGGTTCAACAGACAAAGAAAAAGGAGAGATATTTTTAGAAGCAAGCAAAGAATTCATCAAAAAACATCCCGACACAATATACAAATCAACAATCTACAAAGCCAGAGGAGAAATCAATAATAATCTAGCCTATTACTACCCAAATCAACTTGAAAGAATGAATTTGATGGTCCAAGAGTATAAGCAAGCATTAAAATGTGAATATCAAGAGTTCTATGAAACAAGCATGATTCTTGATGAATTAACAAATTACTACTACCAGATAAATGACTCAGCCAAAGAAAACATGTGTAGAGAAGCCAGCATAAACTACTTAACGCATGATCTAAAAGAAGCAATACACATAACAAATAGTACAACAAAACTACTTGAAAGCAGAGGATTTTTTGATGATTGAAAAAATAACAACTAAAATCAAGAACAAGATAGACTCATTCTCTAATTTGAAAAATAATTTTCGATTGAAATACAAAAACACCATCGATGCAGTTCTCGACCCAGGATTTGTTCTTGTAAGTGGTTTGGGATTAACATACAAATGCGCCGAATTAATTGCAAACACAATACCATCGCTATCTCAATATCAGCAAAACATGTTATTCGCAGGAATTACAACAACAGCAATGATTGCATTATATAACGGTAAAAAAATATTTTCACTCATAAAAAAACCAATAAATTCATTGCATGAAGAAGCAAAAACAAAACAACAAAACAAAATAATACCTAAAAAAACCACATACATAAAAACATTAATAGGAACAACGCTGATAGCAACAATTTTTTCTTTCAACACAAAAAGTCTTGAACATAATATAAGCGAATATATCATGGATAACAACATCGACAAACAAATAGCAGTAGTGGTTGAAAATTTAGAAACGACAATTGAAGACAGAAAAGAGAAACAAGAAGAAAGAAGATGTAAACAAAAAAAAGAGAAATCCGAAAAAACATTCGAAAAAGATATTGATAGAAACGTTTGTTTATTACTTGGAAACCAGTACAATAAAAAAAGAATAATGAAACATTTCTCAAATTTAAGCCAATACGAAGACATAATAATTAACGCAGCTGAAAAAACGGATTTGAAAAAAAATTATCTACTATCAGTATACGCATCAGAGTCTGGCGGAGAATTGCGAGCCAAATCTAAGGCAAAAGCAGTAGGACCAGCACAATTCATGATACCAACAGCGATAGATCTTGGTTTAGAAGTCAACGATTTTATTGATGAAAGATACCATCCAAAGTCGCTCGAGAAAGGAGCAGTGTACCTGAATAAGTTGAAAAGAAACTTTGGAAATGAATTATTAGCATCAATTGCATATAACTGGGGTTATGGAAGAACAAAAAAATTAATTAAAAAACACGGCACAAATTGGAATGATATAAAAGACGAGCTACCAACAGAAACAAAGAATTACGTAATAAGAATATTCAGCAGAAAAGAAATACTTGACAATATGCAACAGTACGAATTCACATATAATCAAAAACCTTTGTTCTCACAAAAAATAGGAAACTCAAACAACCATGTTGTAAAACAAGGAGAAAATATCTATCAAATAAGAAAAAACTATGGTATGACAATCGACAGCTTGAAAGAATTAAATCCTGAAATAAGAGATTACGCAAAGATTAGACCGAATATGAAAATTAGGGTTGTAAATGGAAAAATGTAACTAGCGTTTATGTTTCAAAAATAATTCATGAGATTCTTTATCAAATACTGGTTCTAATGCAAAAACACAATCTGATAACTGTTTTATCATTGGTTGAACATCTGCTTTTTTGCTTTGTAAATCAATCTTTGCTTTGTAAATAGTATTTAGGTTATATCCGCTATAGATTATTTCTGCAGTTGTTGGTGTTGATTTGATTAATTTTAAACGACGAATACTTTGATTAGATGAGTTTTTAACTTCTATTCCTACTATTTTTTCTCCGTTCAAATCCAAATAATCCATGTTTGCGCAAGTGATTATTGAGAAAGGATAAGCCTTACCATTATCACCTCGCATATTTCCTTGCGGTACAATTGCAAAATCACAAATACTACCATGACTCACATCATAATTTTTAATCGTTTCACCAATAAAAAAACTGTTAGAGTTAGAAGTGTTTATCTCAACAACACTATTAGAATCATCAGTCTTTTGAACTAGTGCGTACAAAGAATTGTTAAAATTGTTCAAAGAGTTAATTGAATAAATATTTTTATTTTCTAAACTTTTTTTTGATATTAATTCTTCACTTGTTTCTGTGTTGAACAAACCATAACGACCTGCATCTGAAATTAAACCATTAAAACTGTTGATGCTACAAATATAATTTTGTCTTTCTTGTTTTGAACTGTTTTCTAAACAAAAAATCTTTGAATTCCCACGACTATAATGAGTTTTTTTGTTTTTTGAGTTGTGATGAAAACTCCAAATAGCACCAGTTGCTTTTGCTAGTTTTCTTCGTTCGTTGTTTTCAAGGTTGTAATACTCTAAAACATTGTTGTTTCCGTATATTATTCCCAGCATTTTATTTTCAAAAATGGAATCCATTGAAATCAATTTTATCTCTGAGAGTTTTTTAATGGCTTCAGGCGATAATTTATGCTCAGTCATCTTATCACCTCTCCAATGTTTGACAAGTGTTTGTGAGAATCATAATTAAAGATTGGTTGCAACGCATAAACATAATCTGATATGTTTGTTATGATTGTTTTTGTGGTCGCGGTTTTGTTTGTTAGGTTGATTGTTGCTTTGTAGATGGCTTTAAGATTATATCCACTGTAGATTACTTCTGCTGTTGTTGGCGTTGATTTGATTAGTTTTAAACGCTTAATGCTTTGATCAGACGAATTGTTAACTTCTGTTCCTAGTATTTTTTCTCCGTTCAAATCCAAATAGCTAATGTTTGCGCAAGTGATTATTGAGAAAGGATAATCCTTGCCATTATCACCTCGCATACTTTCTTGTGGTATAATTGCGAAATTACAAATCTTGGTGTGTTTTAATTCATAATTTTTAATTGTTTCACCAATAAAAAAATTGTTAGGGTTAGAAGTGTTTATTTCAACAACACTACAAGAATTATCATTATTTGCGACTAGTGCGTACAAAGAATTGTTAAAACTATTTAAAGATTTAATTGAACTAATATTTTTGTCTTCTAAACTTTTTCTTGATATTAATTCTTCATTTGTTTCTGTGTTGAATAAGCCATAACTACCAGCATCAATTGTTAAACCATTAAAACTATTAATGGCTTGAATGGAATTGTTTCTTTTTTGTTTTAAATCATCTTCTAAACAAAAAATCTTGTTACTCACACCACCATATTGTGTTTTTTTGTTTTTTAGGTTGTGATGAACACCCCAAATAGTACTATTTTCTTTTGCTAGTTTTCTTCGTTCTTTGTTTTCGAAGTTGTAATACTCTAAAATCCTATTGTTTCCGTATATTAGTCCCAGCATTTTGTTTTCAAAAATGGAATCCATTGATATCAGTTTTATTGCTGAGAGTTTTTTAATTGCTTCAGATGATAATTTATGCTCAGTCATCTTATCACACTCCCGAGACTTGACAAGTATTCATGAGAATCTCGTTTGAAGATTGGTTGCAACGCGAGAACAAGAGTTGATAAGTTTTCAATGATTGGTTTTGTAATAGCAGTTTTGTCTTTTAAGTCGATTTCTGCTTTGTATATTGCGTTAATTTTGTGTCCGCTGTAGATTACTTCTGCTGTTGTTGGCGTTGATTTGATTAGTTTTAAACGATGAATACTTTGATCAGACGAATTGTTAACTTCTGTTCCTAGTATTTTTTCTCCGTTCAAATCCAAATAGCTAATGTTTGCGCAAGTGATTAT
>JAHIUF010000046.1 GCA_018817005.1 Nanobdellota archaeon | reverse complement strand
TCCAATAACTTTGCATTTTGCAATATTTTCTTGATTGTTTCTTTCAATTTCAATAATTTGGCAAAGCACGTATTCGTAGACTTTATGATAAACTTGTATGTACTCTAGTTTTCTTGTTTCCTCTTCAATTTTAAAAGAAAAGTCGGTGGTTGTAATTTTTCCTGTTATTCGGCCTAGAATCATACAGTAGTTAGAAAAAGTGATAGTTTATTATTATTATTATTTGTTGTGCTTGATGGCTTGTTTTTACAAAAAACCACTTACTTTATCACTCATAAGTGATAAAAAATAGAAAAATTTATAAATGATTACTGATTTCTCACAAGTACAAAAAAATAAAAGGTGATAAAATGCCCCCTGAAAACTCAAGACCAGACACATTAAGAGAGCGAATAAAAGAACTTAATAAAGAAGGAAGAATAAATTCTGTGATTTTGAATCCGACTGAACCACATCAAGATGATTGCATTTTAGGCAGTGTTGTTGTGTATTCTGATGGAGTAGAATTTTTGAGAGAATATAAGTTTCCTAGTCCTGGTATAAATGGAAAGCTTTATTCAAAATCATTAAATTGTATGTTTATTTTTGAACCGAAGAATAATCAAGAATAATCATTTTTTTTTCTATTTTTAAGATGCAATCTTCTTTTGGGATAATTGTGCTTTATCAGGATTGCAGAGTCTTATCAATAAGCTTTAAAAATAAATCTTTCTTTCTAATAGTCATGATTGAAAAAGAATTGTATGAACCAAACAACAAATCCAATAATCTAAAGCAAGAAACAAACTATGTTCTTATTGATTTAGAAACAAAAGATGAAAAAACTTTTAAAGGAGTACCATACACAATTGAATTAGAAGAATACTATAATACTAATTGGAGGTAATTATGATGGCAGAAGAAAAAAATGAGATGGAACAACTTGGCAGTAAAGAAGAGCAAATTGGTTTTCATAAAGGAGCATTAAGCACACTTGCAAAGGAAAGACAAGAACTTGCAAGAATATTGCAAATAGTAGAACAACTAATGCAAATGCACATTGGCGGTCTTAAAGAGCTAGGTATTGATCTTCAAAAACAAGCAGAACAAACTGTACAACAACAGGAAAAAAAGAGACCAATTGAAGATATATTATAATTCCATAATTTTTTTTTTAGATTTTTTTCTCTTTGTTTTTTTGTTCTTTTTTTAACATATTTTGCTAATTAGATCATTTGTGGTATAGCTTTTTATAGCAATACAGATTATTTATTCATGATAGTTATGAGTTTAGTCGATTTAACAAAAAAAGCTTACGAAGAAAAAAGACGATTAGTTGCTCCACTTATGGGATTACCAGGCGTTAGACTAGCAGGTACAAGTGTGAAGATGGCTCAGCAAAATCATCAAATACATTTTCGAGTCATTAAAAAACTAGTTGATAAATTTTCACCCGATATGATTCCTTTCTTAATGGATTTATCTGTAGAAGCTAATGCATTAGGTATGTATACAATTTTTCCTGTACATGATACTGCAACTGTGCATACAGAATTTAACATAGAAGATAAATTACATCTTCAAGCAATAAGTGATATAAGCATATCATCTGATAGTAGAGTTTTGTCTTATGTGAAAACAATGGAACTTATGAATGCAGGTTTACCTGACGATATGATTAAAATTGCGTATGTTACAGGACCTTACACGCTTGCAGCTCTAATGATGGATGCACAAGAAGCAGCTATTGCTACACTAGACAATCCTGTTGCGCTTCACAATCTTTGTGAAATTGCCACGAACAAAATTCAGGAATATGTTAGAATGTTAACAACTGCTGGAGCGAATTCTATTGTGATATTAGAACCAACTGCAGTAATGCTTGGGCCAAAACAATTTAGAGAATTCTCTGGTCATTATGTGAATCACATTGTTACTGCTCATAAATATAGTGGTGTAAGCATGATTTATCATACTTGCGGAAACACAATGAATTTAATTTCAGAAATGGTTAATTCAGGAATTGATGGTATCAGTCTTGACTCAGAAGATGCGGGTGTACAACTACAATTAGTTGCTGAAATAGTTTCTGAAACAGTGGTAGTTATAGGCAATATAAGTCCTACAAAAGTATTAACCTATGCTCAACCAGAAGAAGTAACAGCCAGTGTTAATGAGCTTTTGGACAAGATGAAACCTTTTTCTAATTTCATTTTAAGTTCAGGTTGTGATTTACCTCAAGAAGCACCTTTAGAAAACATTGCTGCGTTTATGAATGCAGGAAGAAATTATAAATTTTAATTATTAACAACTTTTAGTCTTCTGGATTTTGGAACAAAATTCATCAATAAACCATTTTTGGCTTTTCCGCAACCAATAAAATCTTTTTCGTGTTTTATAAGAACAAAACCTGATAATTTTGTATCGATTTCGAAATCCTCTCCTTTAAGCCATTTTTCAAAATCTTGTTTTGATAATTTTAGAATATTCTTGTTGGATTTAGGACCAATTATTTGGCTTCCTTCAATGCTGAGCCTTACACCGTCAATGCAAACCGTTCCAAAATAAAGACCTAAACAATCTATACGAAGAACTGATAAATCAATCTTTTCAACATCTCGATTTATAACATAAATCTTATCTTTACTATTAATCATGAAAACAAGATGTGGTTTTTCACAAAAACCAAATTGCATCTCTAAATGTTTCAAGATTCTCTTTGTTTCTTTTGAATTGAGGATTTTTAATTGCTGCATATTTTTTTAGATATTCACTTAGGTTTTTAAAGCTTGTTCTGATATACCTTTTTATAAAACATCAGATTTCTGTATAATCTAGATGCAGGTTTATATTTCAGAAGAAACAGCGAAAAAGGGAAAAAAATACGCGCAGTTTGGAATAGATAAACAAGTAGAAGTTGCAAGTATTATAACTGGAAAAATTTTTCAAGAAAACATTTTTTTAGATGATTTGAATATTCCGAACAAGAAAGATATTTTATTAACAGAAATTGATTCTTATGAAGATTTTGAAAAAATAAAGTGGAAAAATGATTATTTTTATGAGGTTATAAGCGCACCACATTTATCAGCGATTACAGAAAAGTATCATTCTAGAGTTGATAACAAAAAAATTATTGGTAAAAATCATAATCACTTGGTGACTGATAGGCTCATACCATCATCAGGGGATATTATGTCTTGTCTTTGGAATGTATCTCTTAATGATTATACAATCCTTTTAATTTATGATTTAAATGCGGATTTTAGTATTTTCGGATTTAGAAAACATTTAATAAATGATTTTATGAATTTAGAAATTCTTGATTTCGTAATTGATTCTTGGCTTGAAGAAAACTATGAGAAAATACTAGTGCCTCACACTATACTCCCCAAACAGGATTATTCTTCCTTTTTATCTCAGCAATCTCTTTTAAAACCGAAATTTCATCCTTGGTTAAAAATTCTGTGAGCTTTTTTAGCTTACGAAAATCTTCTTCAGAAACATCCGAATATAAGATGTCATGCTCAAAAATTTGCCTACCGGCAGTAACATTTGGAAGTGATATTGCAAGTTGTTTTCCTTTCTCTGCACACTTAACATTTTCTTTATCGCATTGCATGGATTTGATGATTGTTAATGCAGAACCATTCTTTGTGAGTGGAGTTCCAACCTTTACAACACCAGTCACGACATCAACACCCACAATACAAGGATTGTTTTGTCTGAAAATACAATTAGGAAGAATCTCAAGTTTACAGGGACGCACAACCGCTTCAAGTTTTTTTGCTTCCTGAGATTTTTTTGTTAACGCTTGCCACTCTTCAAAGTCATCTATTAATTTATATATTACATCTCTAACTAAGACTTTTACTATGGTGGAACACACATCTGCTTCATCAGAAATGTTAAAACCGAGAATCACAGCTTTTAAAGGGTCTTTTTCATAATTACTTTCTGCATCAGCATAATCTTTTTTTGTAATGTTTCCAATTGATGCTTTTCGGATAGATATTTTTTTACCCTTTAATATTTGAATCATGGCTTCAAGACTTCCAATGGTGTCTGCTTTTATTACGATGCCTGATTTTTCAGTTTCAATTATTACTTCTTTAACTTCTTTTTGCACAATCTCTTTTGCTTTTTCAATGTTTTCAGGATTACAACTAACAATTGGCATTCCTGCAATCACATCTTCAAAGTCGGGCGATGAAATCTTCACGCCTGTGGCTGCAAAGACTTCTTTCACAGAATAAAATTTTCCTTTTTTATCACGCATCTCAGTTAGTGGTTTTGGTTCAAACAATGCTCTGACTTTTGTAACCTTTGGTTCATCCAAAGAACCAATAACTATTGTGTCATTGACTTTTAGCGTACCATCATAGATTATTACATCAATTGTTGTTCCAAGACCTTTTTCTTCTTTGACTTCAAGAATAGTTCCCTTAGTAAATCCTGAAACATCGATTTTAAGATTTTCTTCTAAATACTTTTGAGCGAGGCCTGCAAGAACCATTAACAATTCTGATAAACCGATTTTTTGGGTTGCAGAACAGGGAATTATTGCTACTTGTTTTGTGTAACTTTCAACTCGGTCAAATCGTTCTGAAACTATTCCAAAACGTTCATGCAATTGTCCGACTAATTCATAGATTTTTTTGTCAATTTCTGTTTGTACGTTTGAATCTTGTGATTTTATGTCAGGGATTAAATAATCCTTTTTTTTGTTATAACCAGGAATCAAATCCATTTTATTGGCTGCAATTATAAAAGGTGTTTTTAAGGCTCTAAGGATTTCGATTGCTTCAATTGTTTGTGGTTTAAAACCCTCATTTATGTCGATAACGAGAACTGCAATATCTGCTAAGTTTCCACCTCTTTTTCTAAGGGTTGTAAAAGCTGCGTGTCCCGGAGTGTCAATAAATAATATTCCGGGGATTGTGAATTTAATCTTCATTGTTTCAAGAAGAGAACCACATTTTTGTTTTATAACATCCATTGGTATTATTGAAGCGCCAATTGCTTGTGTTATTGCTCCTGCTTCTGTTTTTACAATAGAACTGCCTCTAATGGAATCTAAAATACTGCTTTTTCCATGGTCAACATGTCCAAGCACTGAAACAATAGGGCTTCTCGTTGTCATAACCTTGTAGAATGATGCATTGTTTTTTAAATTTTTGGGAAACATTTTTTTACAACTTTTTTTTTTGACCTAAGACAGTGAAATGTCACATTTAAATGAAAAATTTGTCTTTTGGTCTTTTATAGTTAATTCCTTGATGGATTCTGACTTCATTGTAGAACGTGAGAAACGCTAGAAGCGTTTCGAAACGTTCATCAAATTCTGTT
>JAHIUF010000045.1 GCA_018817005.1 Nanobdellota archaeon | reverse complement strand
ACTATTTTCGAAAACTTTTTGAACTTGTATTGAATCACACTCATTGTAAATAGCACCTCGTTTTATCGTCGCTAAAACACAAACTTAATGACGATAAGGTGCTATTTATAACTTTCTAAAATTAAGGGTTTCTACAGAACCTTTTCAAAAAAATAAAAAGAGATATTAAACTCTTCAATGAGTATCACGCATTACTTGTTGAACATGCCAAAAATAATTGTCTAAACAAACCTGTTTACAAAAGTTGTGTTCTGAGAACAAAATGTAAAAAAATAAAAAAAATTAAGGGGAGCAACAGTAATACTGAGCAATTAATTTAGCACCTTCTACATAATCAATCACTCCAGAACCATATTCCAAAGGAGCGTTGCAAGCAAGTAAACTATTAACGTCATAGTTAAAATAATCGGTGTTAGGAATAACAATTCCCCCATAGCCAAATATGCAGATTTGATTACCACAAATAGAATTGCCAGTAAATCCATAAGCACTGCTATTCTCATTATACACCAAATATTGACCACTTGGTTCACAATTATTCAACATTTCCAAGACAGCCTGCATTGTAGCTAAACTATCTCCAGGTTCATTAGGTTCAACAGGTTCAATAGGCGTACCAGGTTCACTAGGTTCTTCAGGTTCAATAGGCGTACCAGGTTCATTAGGTTCAACAGGTTCAATAGGCGTACCAGGTTCACCAGGTTCAACAACTCTTCGAGGTATAGGTTGATTAGCATAACAACCAGACACCAACAGAATTACTAACATCAAAGCAAAAATTTGAAATATTTTTTTCATTAACAAACACCTCACAATCGTTTTTCAATTTTTAAGTCCAAAAAATTTATTTTTGCTGACCTCAAAACAATTATAGAACTATTCTAAAATAACAAATATATATAATTTTCGATTTCAAAACATTTAAAAAAAGACTTTCCCTCTTAAAAATCATGTTTTTCACAATATTCGAATTATTTGATATAATTGTTATGACTGTAGCGATAGGTTTCGTGTTCAAAGATTTCTTCAAACCTAGAATTGATTATTCTGCAGATCCTGTTTCTTATTACCAAAAATCTTCTATGAGCAATTTGAAATTTGCAATAATCGTCACAGCCCCGGCAGTTATTCTTCATGAATTTGGACATAAGTTTATAGCTATGGCTTTTGGGATGAATGCAACATTTCATGCAGCTTATACTTGGCTTTTAATAGCTGTTATCTTGAAACTCTTCAATTCTCGTTTTTTATTTATTGTTCCAGCTTATGTTTCATGGAGTTGTACTAACACTCTTTGCCTTGCAAGAATTAATTCTTTGCCTATAATACCTGGACTAATTGCATTTGCAGGGCCGGGAATTAATCTTCTCATATGGCTGAGTTCATGGTATGTTTATAAGAATTTTAAACTGAAAACGAACATTCATCAGATATTGGTATTGACTTCTAAAATAAACATGTTCTTATTTATTTTTAACATGCTTCCAATTCCTGGTTTTGATGGATTTCATATCTTCAGCACAATTTTTAATCTAATTCTATAAAATTGTTATAAAAAATTGTTATAAAAAAAACAAATGCTTCTTTCTGATTGAGTTTCTAACAAGAACTCTAAGTAATAGAAAGATTTAAATAGTATTTTAATCTATTAAAATTACAAAAAATAATTGTTCACAAGCATAAAAAAGCTTAAAAAAGCAAAAATAAGTCAAAATAAGCTTTTTTGAGCAAAAGAAAGAATAAACACTTGTGAACAAGGAAAATTTGTGGTGATTTAACATAATACCATCGAAAGAAGAGTTTATTGAATTTCTAATAAATAATCATAATCAGACTTATACCTCAATATCAAAAAATTTCGACATAGAAATGGGTACTGTGCGAGACCTGATAAAAATGTATCGAGAAAAACTAAACATCATGAAAATAGGAACAGCACTCATGGTAAACATCAAATGAATAAAAACAATCGCAAAGGAAAAAGAATGTTAGAAATAACAATTACAGTAATCGCAATACTTCTAACAATTTACTTAGCACTTGCAGCACCAATAAATAATGTGAATCTTCTCTCACCACAAACAAACATCTGGACAAATGGAACAAACAACACAATAGCATTCATATTCAACTATACAGGAGACGCAACAACCGCTAACTGCACACTATATATTAACGACTTAGATTATGGAACAAACACTACAACACAAAACAACACACAAACAACAATTTACGCAAATGACACCATACCGGAAGGACTGTTCAACTGGACAATATTCTGCATAAATGAAACGGGAAACGGCTTATACTCAGAAAACAGGAGCATAGGAATAGACACGACAGCACCAACAACAACAGATGATGCATCGAGCGAATGGACAAATGAAAGCGTAACAATCACCCTCACACCAGATGATACAAATGGCATAATCGCAGTTAGTGGAATAAACAAAACCTATTACTGTAACGACACAGACAACACTTGCACACCAGACACAGAATATACTGCAGCAATTGCACTAACAATAGAAGGAATAAACTACTTAAGATATTATTCAACAGACAATGCAAGCAACAATGAAACAATTCAAAGCACAACAATCAGGATAGACTTAACAAAACCTGAACTAACAATACAAACACCGGAAAACAATACTTGGACAAATAACGACGAAGCAATATTTTCATTTTACTCAAATGATACTTTATCAAACACACTAAATTGTACACTCATAATAGACAAAACTACAAACCAACAAAATGAAACAGTAACAACAGGAATCATAACCAACATAACATCAACAAGCCTTACAGAAAGCACACATAACTGGAGCGTGAAATGCCAAGATTTAGCAGGAAATACTAATAAAAGTGAAACAAGAGTAATAAAAGTAGACACGACAGCACCAACAACGACAGACGACGCACCCACAGGATGGACAAGATCAACAACATATCCATCAATAACTTTAATTGCAAACGATACAAACGGCGTAATACCTGTAAGTGGTGTAAACAAAACATATTATTGCTTAAATTCCACAGATGACGCTTGCACACCAGACGAATTATTCACCGGCGTAGTGCTTTTATTTAATCAAGGAACAATATATTTTAGATATTATTCAACAGATAACGCAAGCAACACAGAAATTATCAATAATAAAACATTATTATTTGATAATACTGCACCAATAGTTTATGCTGGTGAACCTGCAAACAATACAGAGTACACAAACACGAATCAACTATTATTCAATCTCACAAGCGTATCTGATAATGTTGATTCAACAATGACCTGTGGCCTTTATATCGATGGGACAATTAAAAGCACTCAACAAGTGGGTGAAGGAAGCTCAAAAATATTTCCATATACAATAACAACTGACGGTGCACATGAATGGTATTTTGGATGCCAAGATGATGCAGGAAACACTGGTTACGGTGAAACAAAAACAGTTATTGTAAGCGTTGCACCAAACAAACCAAGATACAACCTTGAAACAACAAAAACTGACAATAGTCAAATACAAGTGTATGGATATGTCAACAAGAGCAATAGCAACGTCACAGTTTATGCATCACAAACAGGCCTAGAAAGTTATTCCCAAAGTCAAATAACAAATGAAACAGCAACAAAACATGGCGAAGCAGAAATATACAGTGTTTGGAATGAGACAACATTCTTAATCAATAGAGCTGCATATGGAGCACTTTTTACAGTAGGCAGGTTTATAGAGTTTGAAAATCATAATAGAACGAGCTATTTAAGATATGAAATATTAAGAACAAGAGTACACGACGCAACATATAATAAAGTAACGATTAAACCAGCAGTTGAAAGCATTATTATTGCAGGCGAAACAATAAAAATCTATAATCAATCAAAACCAACAGGTTGGTTCAACATAACAATAGATTTACATGAAGGAAACAACACAATAACTGTAAGAGGAAACAGGTTTGGAAATGATGGGGTAGAATCAGAAGAAAAAAGCGTTTATTATGATAACATAAACCCAGAAATAAACACTACAGAAATACCCTCAACAACAAACAGAAACACACTTACAATCAATTTTACAATAACAGATGATTATGCAGTAAAAACCTCAACAATCATAGTAAATGTTACTAACAGCACAAGTTTTGTTGAATATAACGATAGCAGCATAACCTGCAATGGTTCTAGAATATCAAAAGATTGTGCTGTTGAAATAAACTTGAAGAACGGATATTACAATATCAGTATCAGCGTAAGTGATGATTTCAACCACGAAACAGTATCTCCAGAAATAGTTCTCCAAGTAAACACGAACAGTCCTGGACTCGTATTGATATCGCCAGAAAACAATTATTTAGAAGAAACAACAAGAAATCTAACAATATCATTCAACACAACAGACTTATTTGACGCAGATATCAACTGTTCATTATACTTAAACAACATATATAACACCAGTAAAAGCGTTATTGTTGGAGAAGTTGAAAACTTTACACTCACAAATCTAGTTGATCAAACAATAACATGGAAAATTAGGTGTGAAAATAGTTTTGAAAACATAAACAATAGTGAACAAAGAATCATAAACATCAACAATACTCCAATAAAGCCAAAAATCTGGACAACACCAACTGTTCTAAATAACAATACAATAAACATAATAGGATTAATAGGTAAAAATAACACTTTAGTCACAGCTACAATAATACAAGGTGAAAGAGTTCCAAGAACATTCACAACGACAAGTATACAAGACTCAACAATTAGCTTAACAACAACTAGTGTGCGACAAGAAGTAACTATGGGTGAAAGTTGTATATACATAAACAAAACATTGAATGAAAGCTTTGTTGTTGGTCAATATGTTGAATTCTCAAATCACAACAAAACATATTATTCAAGATACACAATACAAAACCAAACGAATGATTGGGGAACTGGTGAAAACCAATATTATGTACAAGTATGCTTTGAAGAAAACCTAACAACTACAATTGCTATTGACACCACGCTTAGAGTTTACAATACAACATATCCAAAAGGCTGGTTCAATATAACAATTGACAATTTATTCTTAGGTTTGAACAAGATAACATTAACAGGCTCAAGATACGGTTTGACAGGAATAGAATCTAACGAAATAACAATTTATTCAGACTTAACAGTTCCCGAAATAGATATTTCAGGAATACCAAACTATTCAACAACTAGTTACAAAAATATAGAGTTTATCATTACAGATAACTATAAAGTTAATGAGTCAAGCATAGTGTTAAACATTACTGGAAACAACCAAACAATCTATCACACAACAAACAATGGGCTATACAACAATAACTGGACTTTTGGAGAGGAAATCAGTTGCACAGGCACAAATACACAAAAAACCTGTAATGTAAATATCAATTTGGTTGATTCAATCTATAACTTAACATTCACTGCAGCAGACAGTGTTGGTTGGACAAACTCTGAAATAAAAGAAAACTTCACAGCAGATACTGTGGCACCTGACATAACAAGAGTTGACACAATCGGTTCGACCACTAGTAGCACAGAAATTTATGCAAACTGGACTGATCTCACAACAACCTTTGGATTCGACCATTACGAGTATTGTGTTGGAACAAAGAAATATCCGACAGAAGGATATTATAATAATGTACTGAACTGGACAAATGTTGGGCAAGCAACAAACACAACAACAACACAACTCAACTTAACACCTGGAACAGTTTATTACATAAACATCAAAGCAATAGATGAATTTGGAAATTTTGATGTTGCAAGTAGTGGAATGATACTTTACGAAGATACAACCGCACCTGTTTTCAATGGCATTATAATTAATAGCGGAAATCTTTGGTCAAACAACAATGCGAGCATCACAGCAAATTGGAGCTTTACGGATTTAGAGAGTGGAGTTGCAAGTTATAAGTATGCTGTAGGAACTGCAAGGTATCCGTTTGAGGGCTGGAACTCTTTAACAAACGATTTAACAGAAGATAATGCAATCGAAATAACAAGCCTTAATCTTGAAGATGGGCAAATATATTATGTGAGTGTTAAAGCTTACAGTAACTATTCATTAAATGAATTATCAAGCATTTGGTATAGCAGCAGCGCAGTAAAAATAGATACCATTAAACCTGTTAATGGTACTATTCAGTACAACGCCGGAAGCCTAACAGTGCCTAGTATCGCCATAATTTACGGCACTGGAACAGATACTTTGTCTGGACTCAGAGGGAACGCTGAAATAAGGGTGAAATACGCCAATCTAAGCCAAAACGCACAATGTGGTGGCTATTCCAGCGCTGCTCTGCTAACCAATGTATCATTAACAACAAGCTCAGGAACTGCCAATTATGTATATAACGGACTTGAAGATGGAACTTGTTATAAATTTGAATTATGGGTTTATGATATTGCAGGAAATGTTAATATTTACAATTCTGGAAACCAAGTCAATAATCTAAAAGTAGATACTACACCTCCGCCAAGTGTAACAATAACTGATCAAGGAACGGTTACAAACAGTCCTGATTTAATGTTTACTTGGATTCCTGTACAAGACTTAGATTCTGGTGTTGGATATTACACATATGCTCTTGGAACCAGCCCCGGTCAAACAGATGTTGTTGGGTGGACTCAAACAACAGAAGCAACAGCAATATTTAGAAACCTTAATTTAGAAGACGAAGATATATACTATTTAAGTGTTATAGCATATAATAATATTGGAGGACCTTCAGAGACTGCTTATAGTGATGGAATAATATATCTTGACGCATCAACACCAAATCCAGTAACTGTTGTTAGTGTTGGAAATGACACTAATGGAAGTGATGGATACTTAGATACAAAAGTTTCAAGTACAACAATAATTAATCTTACAGGTGAAGAAAGCCTATCTTGTGTGTGGTCATTGTATGATGTTGATTATGCAGAACCAGGACAAGGAGCTTATAATTACACAACGCTATGTAATAATACAAATATTAACGGTGTCGGAATACAAACCTGTAACATCGCAAATGTTAATGAAGGAGCACACAATGTATATGTGATTTGTAAAGATGGTGCAAACAATAAACAAAGCAGCAGCCAAAACACACACGTGAGTTTTATTAAGGATAACAGTGCACCAGAAATAAACATTACAAGTCCTGAAAATAACTCCTTAGTAAACTCACTGATAACAGCAAATGTGCTAATAACAGATGCAAGCAACTACACTGCAAGATATGAACTAAGAGAATATTATAATAGAACTCTTAACACCAGCGGGATTGTTGGTGTCTCAGGAAATATAAGTCTTGACCTTTCAAATTTAAAAGGAGTTTTTGAATTAATAATAAGTGCAACAGATATTTACAGCAGAACAAGAAATGAATCAGTTGTTATGATTGTTGATAATACAGTCCCAAGTTTGAATGTTGTTACTAGTCCTTCCAGAAGTTACTTTGGAGAAAACTTTGACTTAACAATCAGAGCAACTCTTCTCACAAATGCAAGCTACAACATAACAAACAGCTCAGGACAAACAATATTGAGCAGCACCAATACTAGTAACAGTATGAGAAACAGTCTTGTATGGACTGAAACTGTTGATGTGTCAAGTCTTTCAAATGGAAACTACACAATAAATGTTCAAGTGATAAATAATAATTCAAACATCACAACGAGTAATTATTGGTTCTATGTTGATAAAGATTATCCAAGAGCATTTAGTCGAACAGTCAGACCTAATAGAACTATTTATGACAATGACAGCATACAATTAGAAATTTACTGGGAAGAAGTTATTGGCTTAGATTCTGTGTGGGTCAAACACAACGCTAATGGCTCATATGTTAATTATACAGCTTCACAAATCGAAGGAGAAGATATTTGGGATTATGCAGATGCTTGGCAGGTAACAATTCCCTCATATTTATTAAAACCTAATCAAACAATAACCTATACTTGGTATGCAAGAGATAAAGCTTACAACACTCAAAATACCGGCAGCTACAATGTCTTTGTGACTGATAGAGCACCAATTATTACCACAACCAATCTTAGCGCTGCCTGGGAAAATGTTTTGTATAGTGTGCTCATAACGTTTAATGATTCAGATACCCACAATGATTCGAATTTCAACTGCTTCGTAGAGCCAAGTTATTTGAATATTAGTTATGTTGGAAATAAAAAATGCTTGCTTCAGTGGTTAACTCCAAATGAAAACATTTCATTAAATGTAACTATTAGTGATTCTGTCTTAACAACTACAAAAGCATTTAATTTAACAGTATATCAAACCGAAACAGTTACAAACAACTTGAACAGTAGTCATGCAACAAATGTCGAGTACTGGTATAATGGCAGCCTTGTCTCCGCATATACAATGAGCAGTACATCAACACTAAGCAGCCTGACAATTCCAAAAGACCAATTTTACACAGTGTATTATGAGATGGATAAATATTCTGTATGGTCAGATAATCTAAACATCTCAGAAGCAAACAGTATGAACATATTTTTCAGAAAGAAGAACAATAACTCAATTTCAAACGCTAACAAAAGTATTGGTAGTGGTAAAATTTACAAACCTTTAGAAGCATTTGTCCTTGAAATGAATAGTGGTTCAACAAGAAACTACTCTGTTGCATTTAACTATTCAAGTTATAGTTCAGCTTCAAATCTTGAAATATTCAAATTTAGTTATGATAAAACAACAAACACAATAAATTATAGTGACGGAGGCGTGGTTTTAAGCAGTGTTGATTCGAATAGAAAGTTAGTTTACACTGTGGTTGATAACTTCTCAGTATTTATCTTAGTGAGAAATACCAGCAGTGTAAACAACGATAACGATGATGACAGCACCGACCCTGGTGGTTCTAGTAGATCTAGCAGTTCTAGTGGCAGCAGCTTCTTATATACCCCCAAAATAAGCTGCAACGATAATATCTCGAATCAAGGAGAAATCGGTGTTGACTGCGGTGGACCATGCCCTCCATGTGTAACTTGTCATGATGGATTACGAAATCAAGGAGAAGCAGGTGTTGACTGTGGCGGACCATGCTCTGCTTGTCACATACCTTCGTGTACTGATGGCATCATGAATTATGGTGAAGAAGAAAAGGATTGTGGCGGACCATGTAAGCCTTGCAAAGAAATATTCACTTGTGATGATAACATACAAAACGGCTTTGAAGAAGGAGTAGACTGCGGAGGATCTTGCATACCTTGTCCTGGTTGTAATAATGGCATAAGAGATGAAGGTGAAGAAGGAGTGGACTGCGGAGAAATCTGTAGTAATGAATGCGGACCGACAATTATTGAAAAAGCTGTGGAAGTAAAAAAGATTCCTGCATTTGTATGGGCAATAATTGCAACAATCATTCTTCTTGGTGGTGGTGTAGCGATTCTTATTTATGCCAAAGAAGAAAATATTGTGAAATCCGAAACACAAAAAGCAATTAACACTCAAGAAGAACTAAACGAGTTTAAAGAAGAAGAAAAACAAGTTGTTGGCAAGTACATACTTGACTTTTTATCTGATGGATTAGCTGAAGAAAATATAAGATCACAATTATTAAGTCGAGGATTTAAACAGCCAAATGTTGATGCAATTATGGCTTCTGTTCTTCGTGATCAGAAATTACTTGAAATACAAGATTACATAACTCAATATTCAAAGCAGGGTTATAGCAAAGAGCAGTTAAAGGATTGGATGCTAAAAAACGGTGTTGATGAAAATCTTATTGATAAAGCATTGAATAAACAATCGAATGAATTAGACGAATCGAATGATGAAAAAGATAAAGAAATAAAGGGTTTTGATTTCGATGTTTCATAGAATCAATCAAAAATTTGAGTATTTCTTAAAAAAAGAAATCAATGAGTTATACTTGACTCATGCAATCAGATCATTTGCAGTCTCTACAATAGCTATTTTTATACCCATATTTTTTCTTCAAAAAAATTATTCTTTAGTGGAAGTAATGATTTATTTTTTAGTCCATAGTTTCTTGTCTGTTTTTTTATGTTATGGGGCTTTAAAATTTACATCTCAAAAAGGAGTTAAACACAGTATTGTTCTAAGCATTCCGTTGCTCATTTTTTATTTCTTGGGTTTGTACAACACAGATTATCTTTTATTATTGTATAATAAAATGTTAGTGCTAATTATTTTTGCACTAATAGCGTCGATAAGCGATGCTTTTTACTGGATGGGTTTTCACGTGGATTTTGCTAGTGTCTCAAAAAAAGAGTCCTCTTCTAAACAGATTGGAATAATTCAGGCTTTGGGAATATTATTTTCAATAATTGGTCCTTTGTTTGGAGCATTCATGATTAGTTTGTTTTCTTTTCAAAAATTATTTATTATAATAATTAGTTGTTTATGCATATCAATCATTCCATTATTCTTCTCCGGCGAAGTTCATGAACCTTTCACTTTCAATATTAAAAGTTTTTTGTCCAAAATAAATGTAAAAAAAAATCTGCCTTATTTTGCTGAAGGTGTTAGAGATTTTGGAGCAAGAATATTTTGGCCAGTTCTTCTTTACATCCTTGCAATAAAACTTACGGAAATGGGTGGTTTATTCACCATTTCTAATGCAATCACTGCATTCTTTACTTATTATGTTGGGAAAAAAATCACTGAACTAAACAAAAAAAAATTTTTGAACATTGGTGCAATTACTCATTCCTTGACTATGATTATCAGAACCATTGTTAAATCAATTTCTTATATCGCTATTGTTCAAGGTTTTGGAGCACTCACTTATTCACTTTTAAACATCCCTTTTCAAACCAGTTTTTATAATAATTCAAAAAAAAGAGGCATTAGCAACATAATTTTTGCCAGAGAAGCAACACTTAATATTGCTCGTTTTTTTACAACCGCAGCACTTGTAGCATTGTTATTTTTATTGAAAGAAAAATCTGCTTTAATTATCATGATTATAATAGGTGGTATATTTACATTATTCATGACTTGGATTAAGGATGAATAAGAATTAATCAAATAAGTTGTAGAACAACTATTTTTTTTCACAACAATATTTAAATATTTCTTTAGGTGTTAGTTTTTATGCCAAAGACCAAATTCATAATTGTTACTGGTGGCGTTCTTTCCGGACTTGGTAAAGGTGTCGCGTGTGCAAGTATTGGAAATCTTCTTTTTTCAAAATACAAAGTTATACCTGTAAAGTGTGATGGTTATCTGAATGTTGACCCTGGGACTATGAATCCTATTGAACATGGAGAAGTCTTTGTTTTAGAAGACGGTGGTGAAGTAGACATGGACTTTGGTCATTACGAACGATTTTTAGGCGTTTCTTGTAAATTCAATTGGAACCTGACTATGGGTAAAGTATTTGATGTAATAAGAAAAAAAGAACGTAAAGGTGATTTTTTAGGCAAAACAGTTCAATTCATACCACACGTTACTGGTCTTATAAAGGAATGGTGGTTTAGTATTGCTAAAGAAGAAAAAGCAGATATCTTACTGATTGAAATCGGCGGTACTGTTGGAGATCTTGAAAATGAGTTGTACATTGAAGCTGCAAGACAGTTAAAGCGAGATGTGGGAATTAAAAATGTCATGTATGCACACCTAACTTATGTGCCTGTTCCTTATGGAGTTCATGAGCAAAAAAGCAAGCCTACGCAGCAAAGTGTTAACTTGCTACGAGAAAAAGGTATTGTTCCTAACATTATAATTGGACGTTGTTCTGAGATTCTTTCAGATAAGATAAAAGAAAAGATTGCAATTTTTTGTGATGTAAAAAAAGAAGCAGTAATCACAGGTCTTGATGTTGACAATGTGTATAAAATACCTATTATTTTTGAAAAAGAAGGGGTTTCAAAGATTTTAAAAAATTGTCTACATATAAAAGTTGAACCCAATCTTAAAAAATGGTCTTTGCTTGTTAAGAATATGGGTTATGCAAAGAAAACTGTTCGCATTGCAATCTGCGGTAAATACACAACTCTTGAAGATTCTTATGCTAGCATTATTGAAGCTTTGAATCATTGTGGTGCTCATTTGAAATGCGGGGTTAAAGCAGTTTTTGTTGAAACAACTGATATGAAAAATATAAGAAATATTAAGAGTCATCTAAAAGATATTGATGGTGTCATTGTTCCAGGAGGTTTTGGTGGCAGAGGTGTAGAGGGTAAGATTGAGATAATAAAGTATTGTCGGAAAAATAATATTCCTTTCCTTGGAATATGTTATGGTATGCAACTTGCAATTGTTGAGTTTGCAAGAAATGTTTGTGGTTTAAAGAATGCTAACACAACTGAGATTAATCCAAAAACAAAACACCCTGTTATTGACATTCTTCCTGAGCAAAAAAAGATTTCTGAAATGGGTGGAACTATGAGACTTGGTACTTATCCTGCAATTCTTAAAAAAGACTCAAAAATATTTAAGCTATATGGAGCAATTAGTGTTTCTGAAAGACATAGGCATCGTTATGAAGTAAATCCTGATTATATTGCACAACTAGAAAAAAAAGGTGTTGTTTTTTCAGGGATGTCGCCTGATAGAAAACTTTGTGAATTTATGGAACTTCCTTCTCATCCTTATTTTGTCGGTTGTCAAGGTCATCCTGAGTTAAAATCTGGATTTTTAAAACCAGCACCATTGTTTTATGGGCTGGTAAAAACAAGTCTCGAAAGAAAAAAAACTGGTTTTTCTGAAATATAAATTGATTAAGGTTTACGTTAATCTACAGGTTTTAATTGAAAACAAATATTTTAAATAACTGTTAATAAATTATGTTTATATGAAAGAATTATTTTTAGTCGGAACATTTATTCTTGGGATACTCCTGAAATACTGTTTCAGAAACATAATCAAATATCGATCTTACGTGAACAAATATTTGATTTATTTTGGTCTTCCATTGATAGTATATATATCGGTTTCAGGCAAGAATATCGCATCTCTAATGAATTACGCTATATCAAGTATAATAATAGGTTTGTCGCTTATAATAGTAATGTATTTTATAATCAAAAAACTAAATATTTCAAATAAAGATAAAGCTGCTCTGTTTTTATGTTCTGCATTTGGAAATGTGGCATTCTTAGGAATACCTATTTCATACTCTTTATTCGGAGAAGAAGGGGCGGTTATTGCAGGCGTATTTTCTTTTTTTATGTTAATATACAGGTACTCAATAGGTCTTTATCTTAGTAATAATTATTTAAGTAAAGGCACACTATCAAATCAATTCCTCAAAAAACCTTTTTTATGGATTATGATATTAGTATTTATTCTGGCTCAGTTTAAATTTAAATTACCATTTGTATTCTCACAGATAGCATCTTTTTCAACTTTTTTAGCGATTTTTATTATAGGAACTAGCGTTGATTTTAAGTTGATAAATTGGAAACTATTCAAACAGCTATTTTTTAAGATGATATTGGCTCCATTAATTGCGCTAGTTTTAGCATTTATTCTCTCAAAAGACAATCTTTTTATTTTTGTACTTTTAGGGTTTATGCCTTCTGCTTTTATGAATACAACATTAGCCATAGAGTTCAATTTTAATGATAAGCTTTCTGCGAGTTTAACAACGCTAGGAACAGTGATTTTTATAGCCTTATTTGGGTTATACGTCCTTCTTTAGAATAGGCTTAATTTATAGGTTCTATTAATACTTAAAATACTTAAGAAATTAATCTACGAGTTATTCAGCAAAAAAATACGAATTAGTATATCACTCTCAACTGACCTAAGACAGTGAAATGTCACATTTAAATGAAAAATTTGTCTTTTGGTCTTTTATAGTTAATTCCTTGATGGATTCTGACTTCATTGTAGAACGTGAGAAACGCTAGAAGCGTTTCGAAACGTTCATCAAATTCTGTT
>JAHIUF010000044.1 GCA_018817005.1 Nanobdellota archaeon | reverse complement strand
TGTTTTCAAAAATTGATTCTATTGGCGTTAGTTTTAGTTCCCTGATGGCTTTCTTCGTTCTCTCGGATAACTCGTAGCCAGTCATCTTATCACACTCCCAATGCTTGATAAGTGTTCGTGAGAACTTTTGTTGAAGATTGGTTGCAACGCGAGAACACAATTTGATAAGTTTTCTACTACTGATTTTGTAATAGCTGTTTTATTTGTTAAGTCTATGTCTGCTTTGTAGATAACATAAAGATATTTTCCGCTGTAGATTATTTCTGCGGTTGTGGGCGTTGATTTGATTAGTTCTACGCGATGAATACTTTGATCAGACGAATTGTTAACTTCTGTTCCGAGTATTTTTTCTCCGTTCAAATCCAAATAGCTAATGTTTGCACAAGTGATGATTGAGAAAGGATAATTTCTACCATTATCACCTCGCATATTTCCTTGTGGTACAATTGCAAAATCACGACTACCTTTAGCTTTCACTTCACATTTTTTGATTGTTTCTCCGATAAAAAACTTGTTAGGGTTAGAAGTGTTAACTTCAACAATACTCTGAGATTTATCAAAATTACGAACTTGTGCGTATAAAGAATTATTAAAACTATTCAAAGACTCAACATCACCAATATTGTTATCGTTTAAATTGTATTTTGATAATAATTCTTTACTTGTTTTTGTGTTGAACAAACCAAAACCACCAGTATCTAATATGAAATTATCAAAACTTTTAATAGATTGAATACAATTGTAATTGTCTCTTTCTTTTTTTGAACCTGTTTCCAAACAAATAACCGACCCAATACCATTATCAAAATAGGTTTTTTTAGTTTTTGAATCATGATGAACACCCCAAATAGCAGCATTTGCTCTTGCCAGTATTCTTCGTTCTTCAGTTTCAAAATTGTAATACTCCAAAACCTTACTATTCCCGTATAGTAATCCTAGCATTTTCTTTTCAAAGATTGATTCTATTGGCGTTAACTTTATTTCTGAGATTTTTTTAATTGCTTCTGGTGATAAAGTCATTTTTTTATCACCTCTCCAAGTTCTAATAAGTGTTTGTGAGAATCTTTATTGAAGATTGGTTGTAACGCATAAACATAATCTGTTAAATTTGTTATTATTTTTTTTGTTGTTGCCGTGTTATTTGTTAAGTCTATGTCTGCTTTGTAGATTGCGTTAAGATTTTGTCCGCTGTAGATTATTTCTGCTGTTGTGTTTGTTGATTTGATTAGTTTTAAACGCTTAATGCTTTGATTAGGTAAGTTTTTAATTTTTGTTCCTTTTATTTTTTTTTTGTTTAAATCTAAATATTGTTCATATGTGCAGGTGATTATTGAGAAAGGATAATTCTTGCCATTATCACCTTTGAAACTTTTTTGCGGTATAATTGTAAAATCACAAATACGAGTATGTTTTAATTTATATTTTTTAATCGTTTCTTCAATAGAAAAATTGTTCGGGTTAGAAGTGTTTATCGCAACAACACTATGAGAATTATCATAATTCGTGACTAGTGCGTATAAAGAATTATTAAAACAATCCAAAGAATAAATGTAATCAATCTTTTTATCATCTAAACTTTTTTCTGATATTAATTCTTCATTTGTTTCTGTATTGAATAAACCATAACTGCCAGCATCTAATATTAAGTTATTAAAACAGTTGATACTTAGAGTAAGTCCTTGTCTTTCTTGTTCTGAATTATTTTCTAAACAAATGATGTGTTTGTTGCCACCATCATAGTGGGTTTTTTTTGTTTTTGAATCATGATGAACACCTCTAATATAATCATTTGTGTTTGCCAGTATTCTTCGTTCTTCGTTTTCAAAGTTGTAATACTCTAAAACAGTACGATTTCCGTATAGCACTCCTGGCATTTTATTTTCAAAGATTGAGTCTATTGATATTAGTTTTATTTCTGAAATTATTTTAATGGCTTCAGGAGATAATTTATGCTCAGTCATATTATCACACTCCCAATACTTGACAAGTGTTTATGAGAATCATGATTAAAGATTGGATGCAACGCGAGAACAAGATCTGATAAGTTTTCTACTATTGCTTTTGTTGTTGCTGTTTTGTTTGTTAGATTAATATTTGCTTTGTAGACTGCATTAAGTCTGTTTCCGCTGTAGATTATTTCTGCTGTTGTGTTTGTTGATTTGATTAGTTTTAAACGATTAATACTTTGATCAGATGAGTTTTTAACTTCTGTTCCCGCTATTTTTTCTCCGTTCAAATCCAAATACTCAAGATTTGTACAAGTGATTATTGAGAAAGGATAATCCTTGCCATTATCAACTCGCATATTTCCTTGCGGTACAATTGCAAAATCACAAATACTACCATGACTCACATCATAATTTTTAATCGTTTCACCAATAAAAAAACT
>JAHIUF010000043.1 GCA_018817005.1 Nanobdellota archaeon | reverse complement strand
TTCTTGCTTTTTTTGCTTTTTTGGAATACCAAGAGTTCTTAAGTTCATCGTCAATAGTTCCAATAGGTTTATCGCAAATAAAAAAAGATATTTTTTTTTGGTTATTTATTATTGGTATAAAAATAGTTTTAAATCCTGCAAAACATTTCCAAGATTTCAAATGGCCTGTTTGATTTTTTTGTCTATAATACTTTTTTATCAAGTTTAAATCAGGATTTTTATAAATATTAATTTTTCCCCGGTATAAATCTATTTTTTCTATTTCTTGATCCAATATTTTCAAGTTTTCATCTTTTACCCAAAACTTTGAAATAGATTTATCATTAAAATTCATGTTGTTATTTGCTAAAGGTTGAAAATTGATTACATCAACACCCATTCTTTCAGCAAATTTTGTAAGGGAAAATAGCTCATGAACATTTTCATTCATGATTGTACAAGCGATTCCGATACTTGGAGAAAAATCATTTTTAATTCTTAATTTTTGAATTTTAGCTATGAGATTGGTTGCTTTTTTAAATGAATTTTTACCTCTAATTAAATCATGGGTTTTGTTTAGACCATCAATAGAAATATGTACATGACTTAGTTTTGATTCAAATATTTTTTTAATATCATTATTTGAAATTAAAGTTCCATTTGTTGTTACTATTGTTCTGATATTATTATCAGAACAGTTTTTTATAATATCAAAAATATCTTTTCTTAAAAATGGTTCTCCTCCAGTAAAAAGTATTTCTTTTATTCCAAAATCTTTTGCTTGCTTAATAATATTCATTAAATCTTTTTTTGTTGGTTCAAACTTTTTTGTTCCATGTTTATGAATTTCGCACATAGAACAGTTAAGATTGCATCTGTATGTTAAGCTTATTTGAATATTATCTGGGCTTACAAGCGGATAATTTATTTTTCTTGAAAGCCACATTCCAAAATCTTTTATTATTTCCATTTATCTTTTATTTAATATTTTGAAGTCTTTTGTTTATTTCTTGCTTAATTAATTTAATTTCTTTTAAAGCTTTTTTTTTATCAGAAGAGTCTTTTTTTTTGAAAAATAATTTTATATTTTCAATTTTATTTCTAATATAACTTTTTATTTCCATTTTTTCCTCGCAAGATTATTTTTTAATCGTGAAATTATTGTTTTTATTTTTCCAATCTTGTTCTCAAAATTATTATCATAACAACTCATCAAGCAGCCTGGACAATTTCCTTTTCTAACTTCTTTCCTGATTTTTTTATATTTGTTTGAGTTCCAAATATCAATGAACCTTTGTTTGTTTATATTTCCTAAAGGCTTATCTGACATTGGAAAACAAGGAAGAACATCTCCCATGTTGGTTATTGATATCGTTTCGTATAATGCGTTACAATCCTTGTTTGGCTTTGGTTTTAGCTTGTTCTGCACCATTAAGCTTATGTTATTCAAATAAGATTCCGGATTGGTGTTTATGTGGAATTTATTTGCTAAAATAACTACTTGTTTTATTATTCTTTCAAGTTCTAAACCTTCTTTTTCTGTTATGAAAAAACTATCATTCTTTTTATCAAGAAAATCTTCGCTAAAAGGTTGAAATCTGACAGTTGTTGCACCAACATCCTTTGCTAGTTTTATTACTGATAAAAGCTCTTTATAATTTTGTTTACAGACAATTGTTGCAATTGTTGTTTCAACATCCACTTTGTTAAGGTTTTTTAATCCATTAACTGCTTTTTCAAAAGTATTTTTTCCTCTTAATTTTTCATGGGTTTCTTTATTTCCATCAATTGAGATGTTTATCACGTCAATTCCAGCAAGTGCTAGTTTTTTGGCAGTTTCTTTATTGATAAGAATGCCGTTAGAAGTTATACAAACTTTTAATCCTCTCTGATTTGCGAATTCTATAAGTTCAAAAATATCTTTGTGTGTAAGTGGTTCTCCTCCTGAAAAGACAATGTTTTTGCATTTTATTTCTTTTAAATTATCAATTAAATCTTTTATTTTTATTGTAGGTATTTGCAGATAGTCTTTTACTTTAGGAATGTCACACATCATACATCTCAGATTACATTTGTTTGTAATTGATACTATTGCTTCTTTTGGTCTAATCATTTTGCAAATTCTTTTTTTATCATATCTTCATACTGCTCTACCAAATAAAGGCTTTTATTTACATATTCTTTTTTTTCTGATTTTGAAAGCTTTGCTTTTTCCAAATTATCAAAAAAAATTTGAAATATGTTTGTTAAATTATCTGCACTTGGCCTGGCCCAACAAGTCTGGAGACAAGGTTTCTTGCATCTTTTCATAAGTTCTCTTGATAGTTCTGCTTTCTTAGTGTTCATACTCTCTTCAATAGTCATTGTTTTTATACTTCCAAACTCTCCTCCGCAACTTTGAACAAATCCATTTGGTCCAATATCTATGAATTCTAACGGGTTACACTTCCAGTTAGTGTTTCTTATAGTTTTATCAAAGTATTTAACAAACCAATAAGGATTGTGTAAAAATTCAATCAATCCATTTTTTTCTTTGAATTCAACAAGTTTATCAATTTGTTTGCGTAGAATATTGAGTTTTTGTTTCGGAACCCACATACTTCCTTCTCTTTTTGTATGTTGCATATCAGTTTGAGAAAGAATGACCGGATGATATATAAGACAATCAACGCCTATTTTTTCTGCTAGACTCGCAATATTCTCTAATTCATTAATATTTTGATTCATAATGGTTGTCCAAATAGAAATCTGTATATTGCTTTTTTGTTCTTTTTTTTCTTCTACTAATAGCTTTAAACCTTTAACAGTTTTTTCAAAGCTACCTTTCATACCTCTTATTTGATTATGAGTTTCTGGTTTTGATCCATCTAATGATACTGCAATTCCCCACAAGTCAGATTGAATGATTTTCTTAGCAGTATTTTTGTTTATCAACACACCGTTAGATACTAATTCGGTGATAAGTTTAAGAGATGTTGAATACTTTATAATCTTAAAAATATCTTTTCTTAATAATGGCTCACCGCCAGTAAGTTGTATTCTGGAATCTGCTTTCCATGATGCAACTTCGTCAAGAATTTTTTTAATTTCCTTAAAACTTAATTCATGCTTTCTTAAAATCTTTGATACTCCACACATTGAACACTTTAAATTACACTTATGAAGAAGACTAATATATATCCAATGGGGTTTGACTAATGGTTTGTTTAGTAACGCGCCAAAATAATATTTCATATCAAGTTCAAAATCTTTGAAAAATTTTTTATTGCTCATTTTTTAACTGTTTCTATAAAGCATGGTAGTAAACATGGTTCTTTGCATTCTTTAACTAATATTCTTGCTTTTTCTGCTTGCTTTGAGTTCCAAACATTCTTTAATTTTTGTCTGATATTTCCATAAGATGTTTTGCAAGCAGTGATATTGCCATCATTTGATATGAGCATTGTTTTTGTGGCTGCATAACATTTAACATCTTTTGGTGTTAGCTTGTTTCTGAAATATTTCTTAACTAATTCCAGTTCTAATAATGAGTTGGTTATTAATTTTGGGTGTTTTTGTTTTAATCTTTTTATTTGTTCAATTGTTTCATCCAAATCTTTAAGTCTTTTTTTAGGAATCCAGAACTTTGACTCTTCTCGCTTGTACATGCTTAGATTATTGGATAATAATGGTTGAAATTGTATAGAATTTACATCCAACTTTTTAAGCATCTCAACTAATAGTTCAAGTTCTTCCAAGTTCTCGTTCATTATTATAGTTATTATTCCATAATTTATAGTTGGATGTTTTTCTTTTAATTTTTTTAATCTATTCAAAGTATTAAGTGTTTTTTTATGAAGGCCTTTTTTCCCTCTGATTAAATCATGTGTTTCTGGTTTGGCTCCATCGATTGAAATAATCAGAGATAAGCTGTTATTTATCAGATATGGTTTAAGTTTTTCAAAGATTTGTTCATTAAAAGTTCCATTTGTTAAGATTCCAACATGATTATTGTTTTTTCTAACAAACTTTAAGATTTCAAAAATGTCTTTTCTGATTAAAGGTTCGCCGCCCGATAACACAATGTTTTCAACATCCCAATCAATTCCTTCTTTGATTATCTTTAAGGATTCTTTTGTTGTTAGCTCTTTTTTTGTGTCTTTAACAATGTCACACATCTTACATCTTAAGTTACATTTGTGTGTGCAATCAATTATAAGAAATGTCGGCTTTGCAGGAATAGTTGTCTTTGATTTTTTCCAGTATTCTTTGAAATTTCCAATAGCGTATGCTAAATTGTGTAAGGCAAAGTAACTGGTTAGCTTTAAAAAATTAATATTAGACTTGTTGTTTCTTCTTATCTTAGAAGCCCATGTTAATCCAAATAAAGGTGTTTTTAGGAAATTTCTGATATTAAAAGTAAGAAAAGAAAAATTGTTACTGATATTAAGATTTTTTAATAAAACATGATCTGGAAAGATTTTTTTCACCATCAAGTTACCTTGACCATAAAAATAAGCTTTCTTAATAAATGATTTTAACGAAGGATTGATATTATGATACACAACTATTTCTTTGTCTTGAATCATTTCAACATTATTTGTGAGTAATCGCCAGCCAAATTCTAGATCTTCTCCTCCTGGTAAAGGAAAAGTTTCATCAAATTTAAATCTATCAAAAACTGCCTTTTTAAAGGAAACATTGCATGTTGGAAAGTAAATGAATTTTTTTACTCCATTAATTTCTTGTACTAATGCTTGATTTGTTAAGTACTGGGTCACAAATGTTGAAACATGATTGTTATCAACTATTGTTAAACCACCAACAACCAGTTGTTTATGTTTTTTGTGAGTATTAACTATTTTTTTTATCCAATCTTTTTCTGGAATGCAATCATCATCAATAAAAGCGATAATGTCACCTTTAGCATTATCGATGCCAAGATTTCTGGCAGTTGCAGGACCTTTATTTTCTTGTCTAAAATATTTTAATTGTTTATATCTCATCACATAATCTTTAGTAGTTTCTGCTGTTTTATCGGTTGAACCATCATCAATAACTATTATTTCAATTTGAGCGTCATCTTTTTGTTTAAGAATTAAATTTAAACATCTGATTAAATCATTACATCTGTTAAACGTTGGAATTATTATTGTTATCATGTTTAAATATTCACCAAAAACCTCTTAAATTATGAATTTTAATCCTTATTTTAATGTTTTCGTTGTTTCAGATACTTTCCACACTACAAGATTTTTTTTAGTGCAGAAGTCAATAATTCCCAACAGCCTTCCTGTGCTTTCAAGTATCATTGCTATTATTAAGAAGGGAATGTTTTTGAAAAACATTTTTTCTTTTAGTATTGCCATTAATATTTTAGTTGATCTTAATGTGGATGCTTCATATTTTTTTCTTTTTCTTAGTTCTAAATGTCCCGCATATATTCTTCTTCGTTGTCTGATAAATTCTTTTATTGTTTCAGGTCCTCTATTGTATACTGCGGCTTTTGGTTCGTAGACCAGTTCTAATCCTTTTTTCTTTATTATCGAAGCAATTTCTTCTTCATCGACAGCAGTTAGTGGTATTTTATTCATTACTTTTTTGAAAGTTATTAATTCACCGAACTTAGGCTTACTTTTAGATATTTCGTGGTGTAATTGCCATTGTAATTGGACTATGAAATCCATCAGTTTATTATTGTTTTTTAGAGGCACGGGTTTTCCTCCCGCAATCCCTATTTTTGGATTAATTAGTTTCGAGCAGAGAATTTCAATGGTTTCTTGTTTGGGTATTGTGTCTGCGCTTTCAAGAACTAAAATTTTACTTTTTGCTTTTTTCAGGAAAACATTTATTGCATGACTCTTGCCTTTTCTTTTTTTTTCAACAATCAATTTTATTTTTTTGTTTTTTTTGGAGAAACGTTGTACTATTTCATTTGTTTTGTCAGTGCTTCCTGATGAGATAACTATTATTTCTTTAATATTTATTTTGTTTGTTCTTTGATTGAGAAGTGTATTTAGAAGATTATCAATGTTTCTTTCTTCATTATATGCCATTACACCTATAGATACATTCATTTTGTAGATAATAGATACATCTTGCTCTTAATAAATATTATGTTAGAGGTTTTTTCAAAAAATAATCACTTTCTTTTCTTTTATTCAAACTAAACTTTCTTTTCTTTGCCATGAGAAAAATGTTTTTTTTAAGAAACACTTTCAAAGTGCTTACTAATTCTATTTTGTCAGTACTTTCTCTATTGCTTCTAGAAATGTTTTGCATTGTTAATTGATTCTTCTGCTAGTTTTAAGTTGTTTCTTGATAGAATGCGAATTAGTAAATAGTTACAACAAGTCAACTGACTAAAAAGTTTTGTTCCGTGTACATAGAATAAAATAGCTAAAAATCTTACACACATATAGAAACATTTATAAATGAGTTGTTTTTTACTTAAATATGAAAGACGCGATTAAAAAGTGGAATGTGTGGTGGTGGGACATAAATAAATTAAAGGAGACTATAGGAATAGAAAGATTTGTATTATCTAGTATTCTTAAATTATTGGAATCACCTCATATTAAAGATATAATTGGTGTAAGAAGAGTAGGGAAAACTGTCTTAATGTATCAAGTTATTTCTTATTTATTAGAAAAAGGAGTTAAGCCTGATGAAATACTCTACTTAAACTTTGATGACCCTGAATTGAATGATTTACAAGAAAGTATAACAATTTCTTTAGAATTAAACCCTGGAATAAAATACGTATTTTTAGATGAGATACAAAATATTAAAGATTGGGAAAAAATAATCAGGGTTTATTATGATCAAAAAAGATTTGAACACGTATTTGTTTCAGGCTCTTCAGCTTCCTTGATTTCTAGAGATGTAGGACGAATATTAACAGGAAGACATATAACAACAATTGTGACTCCTTTTTCTTATAAAGAAATTTTAAGCTTTCGCGGTATTGATATAAATGATCCTAGAACAGAAAAAAAAATTTATTATTTGGAAAAATACATTTTAGAAGGTGCATTCCCTGAAACCATAGACAAAGACCCTTGGATTAAAACCCAAATATTAACTAATACCTATAATGATATTATATCCAAAGATGTTATCATTAGATTTGATGTGGATTCCGAGATAGTGAAGAAAATTTGTTATTTTCTTATGACTAATATTGGTTCAGAGTTTTCCTATAACAGTATTGCGAAATCTTTAAATATCCATTATGATACTGTAAAAAAATATGTTCCTTTTTTTGAAGAAGTATTTCTAATAAAGATTGTTCCTTTTTTTTCATGGAAGACTAAAATACAGCTTAAAAAAAATATGAAATGTTATGCCATTGATACTGGATTAAGAAACACAGTTGCATTTAAATTTTCAAAAGATTTTGGAAAATTAGCAGAAAGTGTTGTTGCTATGGAGTTTATGAGGAGAAATAAAGATGTATATTTTTGGAAAGGAAAAAAAGAAGTTGATGTTTTAGTTAGAGGTAAAAATAAACTACAAGCGATTAATGTTACATTTTCAGACAAAATTTCTATGAGAGAAAAAGAAGGGCTTAAAGAGTTTAAAAGTAAATATAAAAACTCAGAATTGATGATAATTACAAAGAATAAAGAAGGCAAAGAAGAAGAAATTAAATATGTTCCTTTGTGGAAGTGGTTGTTGGGTTAAAAGGTCAGAAAGCAGGAAAATATATTTGGGAATTATTAAAAGAATTAAAAAACAATGCCTAACGAGAAATATAAATTGATTTTTTTTAGGTTTAATCCATCCTAAAAACAGGATTAACTTATACAAATATTTGTATTCTTCAGCATATACTTCTGATATTTTATGAAAATTGATACTAGAAATAATTGGGTGACTTTTATGTTTATGTGTAAATGTCGGTATAATTGTTTGCGTAAACAGTTTGTTATGAATGATTGCGAAGAAGCGTTTAGAGAGTTTGGTTTTGAATTTGGAGAAATTGGTTTGGCTTTGAAATTATTCTAGCTTTTTCTTCTTTTTTACATTAGGCAAAAAACTTTCTTTGGAAATTACTGTTTTGCCAAGACGTTTTTCAATATTTTTTCTTGTTTCAAGTGCTACTTCACCGCCTTCTTTAGAAGATTGTTTACATTCTTTGAATCCCTGAGAATTATTTTCTTTTGTGATGTCTGTTGTCGCCTTTTCTCCAATCATTGTTAAGATAAGCTCCCAGTCTGTCATGTGGTCTCGTAAATTCTGGTTTTTCTTTTGTAGTTGTTTAAATTCTTTGTATTCTCCAATAGTTTTTCCAAAAGTTGCTTTACTAATTTCGTTTGTAAGTATTGCAAATTCTTTTTCTGTTTTAATGTCTCTGTTTTTCCATTCATCGGTTAATTCTTGTCTTATTGCAATTCCTCGCAATCTTTTATCTATCCACTCTTTTGGATACCCTTTGAGTTCATAGTATTCTTTGATTCTATCTTGTCCTAGTTCTGGGTTTTCAATTTCTTCTATTCTTTCATAACCAACTTGTGCCAACCATTGTTTGAAAGGTTCTGCTTTTTTAGAAGGAATCGATTGAATTATTCTAAATAAAGATCTGGTATTTGCACAATCAGTTAATCTTTGTTTTCCATCTGGTGCTTCCAATTTCAACTGTACACAATTTGTGGACAATTCAATTCCTGCTTCTTCTTCTCGTTTTTTGAGCATAGACCAGTAATTTCTTGGATTGGAGCTATCAGTTAATACTAGAATTATGTCAATTACAGAAAAATACCATTCTTCTTTATACCATACTCTTCTAATCTTTCTGTCTTGAAAAACGACAATTTTGTTTTTTTCTTCCATTTATAAATAGGATAATCCTTATTCTTTAAATATTTTGAGGGTGTTTGTCCAGTGGGTAGTGGAAATCTCACGCGTTACTCTGAGAGCCTACTACACCTTAATTTTACACCTAAGTGTGCATTTCCCAAAAGCGTCAAAAACAGCTGAAATTTTTTGAGTTTATCTTTACTTTATCTTCTGTTAATCTATCTGTGAATAGATCTAACTCTTCGATGAATTCTTCTGCTTTGTTTATCATATCTTCAACGTCGTTCTTTGTTATTTTGAATTCTGTGTAGTATTGTTTATCTACTCGTTCTTGTTTT
>JAHIUF010000009.1 GCA_018817005.1 Nanobdellota archaeon | reverse complement strand
TGCTTTTAGAGAATTTGAAAGTTGTGGATTTGACTTTATTTCAAGAAAGTGACCGAAAAGAAGTGATTAAATTTGTTATAAACAAACTTTCTTTTGCACTTTTCGATTCCATTCCAAAGGATAAATTGTTTGATTCAATAGATGTAAATTATTCAAACAAATATTATTTATGGATAAAATCAATGAAACACACAAAAAGAAATTTCATGGTTGATGTTTATGGAAAGAAATTTGAATTACCCTTTTTACGTTTCGGAACTGAATTATTTCATGATTATGGTTTAAATAGCCTTTCTAAACAAGCAATTGATAGAATAAAAAACAATGATTTTCTTGATTGTGGGGCGAGTGTTGAATCTTCAGCCATAATCTTGTCTAATTTTAAACCAAAAAATGTTTATTCTTTTGAGCCGGATATAAAAAATTATGAGATTTTGTTGAATACAATTGAATCAAATATAATGAATTGTGTTATTCCAATAAATATGGGTGTTGGAGGAAAAAGTTGTGAAGTACAAATGAATATGGTTGGTAATGCAAGCGAAATATCTAAAACTGTAAGGGAAAAAATAAAAATTATTTCTATTGATGAGTTCGCAAAAATAAAAAAACTTCATGTTGGATTAATAAAACTTGACGTAGAAGGTTATGAGTTGGAAGTTATTAAAGGTGCAAAAAAAACCATAACTAAACATAAATCTATTTTGCTAATTAGTGTTTATCACAAAGGACAGGATTTTTTTGAGATTCCTATTTTGTTAAAAAAACTAGTGCCTAAATACAAATATCGGTTTATAAATATTAATCATGATTATCCGTATTTTGAAAGATTATTAATTGCTTATTCATGATTAATGCTTTATTTTTTTCACAAAAAATCGAATTGTTTTTTTAGGATTCTTTAAAATGAATGTTATTAATTCAATGATGTTTTTTCTTTGTATTTTTCTTCCCTCTAAAAACAATTCATAAATTTCTTCTGCTTTGAATTCAGGCGTATCTAAGTAAAGCCCGTTGTTATAGACAAGATTCATGTCGTCGATGTTTCTTAGATAATTATTTTCTTTGGCTTGGTTATACAGTCTCGTTCCATAAAGGGGTGTTGCAATGTTTATATAACATCCAGCACCTATTTTTCTTAGTTTTTGCATATAAACTAAGGTTTCTTTTATCTCATTTTTTGTTTCACCGATTGATCCGATAACAAAGAAGCAGTTAGGTTGAATTTTGTTTTTCAGACATTCCTTCACAGCAAAAGTAACTTTCTCTAAAAGCAGTCTTTTTCCAATGACTTCATTTATGACTCTTTGTGAGCCTGATTCGGGAGCGAACCATAATTCATAGCAACCAGTTTTTTTAAACTTTTGTATCAAATCAGGTGTCAATAAATCTGCTCTAATACCGTTGGGTGTTCTCCAGATGAATTTCAACTTTTTTTTTAATATTAAATCACATATCTTGTTTGTTCTTCTAATGTTAAATGTGAAATTATCATCTTCAAACTCTATGTGTTCAATCTTTAATTTCTTCACAAGGTACTCGAGTTCAGCAGCAACATTTCTGCTTGTTCTAGGTCTAAAAATCTTACCCATTGTTATGTTAATTGAGCAGAAGACACATCCAAAAGGACATCCTCTGCTGGTTATTATCGTTGTGGTTTTTTTAGTGGCACCTCGACTATAATTATTTTTCTTTTGTTCTTGAAAATATTTTTTTAGATTAAGAAGATGTCTTGCTGGAAATGGAAGTTTATTCAAGTTTTGAATCATAGCCCGATTTTTTGTTATGATAAGTTTTTTATTTTTCAAAAAAGCAATTCCTGGAATGTCCAATAATTTTTTTTCTGATTCTTTTTTTTCAAGATGTTTTATCAGTTCAGGCATTGTTTCTTCACCCTCACCAATTATAACAAAGTCCACATATTTTGTTAAGCATTTTTCAGGCACAATTGTTGCGTGTGGACCACCAACCACTATAATTATTTTTTCATTGGTTTTTTTTATAATTTTTGCAACTTCTAAAGCACTTTTTGCGTGCGCAGAAAAAGGTATTGTTATGCCCACAACCGTTGGTTTTTTTTCTTTTACAAATAAGCTTATTTCATCATAGGATAATCCAATCAGCTGTAAATCACCAATCTTTTTCCTTCTATAATCCTCAATTATTGCATCAAGTATTTCAACCTGATGATTTTCTTTTTGGAGAACTGCTCCAAGATAAGCAAGACCCATTGGTTGATAAGCTTCTTCATTTTCTGAAACTACAATTGGTGGATTTATTAAACAAATGTTCATGTTGTTTTTATCGATTTATTTTAACTTTTAAATAAGTTCAATCCATTTTAATTTTTTTTATAAAAAAAGACAGACTTTATTTATGGTTTTATCTGTTTTAGCAAAATACAATAAACCTAACAAGCGATTTCATAACATTATAAATCTAAAAAATAATTCATGTTTTGTTTAAATTTATTCCTTTAATTATATCTTTAATTTTTGATTTTTCTTTTAGTGAATATTCTGCTAATTTTTTTTTCAAATCATTTTTAATTTTTTTTAGTTTGTTATGATTTGCTAAATTATTTTCTTCATTAGGATCTTCTAACAGATTATACAATTCTTCCCCTTTGAGTTCACCCAGTATATATTTCCATTTTTTTGTGCGTATTGCTTCAATAATAAATCGGTTTTTGTTGAACCTTTTGTTATATTGAGTTCTATTTTTATTATGAAAAGATTGCATTATAACTTTTTTTCTCTTTTCTTTCAGGATAGATTTTCCCAGCCATTTTTTTGGTGGTTCTATTTTAAGATAATCTAATATAGTTCTTGGTAAATCAATTAAGGACACTAAGTTGTTTTCATCAACTTTTTCTTTTAAATTTATAATTATTAAAGGAACTTTAACATTAACATCGTATAATTTCGACTTGTGTCTGACATCTCCTTTTTCACAAAACTCTTCTCCATGATCAGAAGTAATAATTATTAATGTTTTTTTGAAAACATTTTCTTTTTTTAAAAATAAAATAAGCTTTTTTATGTGTTCATCCACATATCTTAATTCAGCATCATATAATTGTTCTATTTGTTTAAGTTCTTTATTTTTAAGCTTATATTGATTATTACTGGCCTTTCTTACTTTAAAATTTAAATTAAAAACTTCTTTTTTATTTAATTTGGAAAACTGTTTTTTGTATTTATTTTTAGGAACCCAAGGATCATGAACATCCATATAATGAATCCATACAAACTTGTTTCCCTCTTTTTTAAGAAAATTAATTGCGTCTTTTGTTATTATTTCAGCTCTCTTATATGGTAATTTATAAGTATTTTTTTTAAGAGTAATTTTTTCTAAAAGTCCAAAAAGAAATTTGTTATTTTTTAGTGTATGAGAAATTTTTTTTTTTATAATATTAATTTGTTTATTTTTATCTGTTTTTTCGGAGATTAAATAGTCTTGAAATACATCAAATCCCTTATTATAGCCATAATATTTTGTTAAAAAAGCATTTGAATGAAACGCAGCAGTTTTATAATTGTTTTTTTGTAACACTGTTGAAATTAACAAACTGTCTTTTGGCAAGATATAATTGTTGGTTCTTAACGAATACATTCCTGCAAGTATGCTTGGAAATGAAGCTGGAGTGAATGGAGCTGTTGAAAAGGCGTTTTCAAACCTAATTCCTTCTTTGCTTAATTTGTCAATAAATGGGCTTGTTGATTTAGAATAACCGTAACATCCTAAATTGGAATATCTCAATGCGTCAATTGTGATTAAAATAACGTTTTTCATTCTTTTATGTTTTTCTTAAACTCTTTGAATAGATCCAAAGCGTTCTTTATCGTCTGGTCGATGTTGAAATATTGATAATTTGCTAGTCTTCCAACAAAAAATACATTCTTTAACTTATCAACTTGTTTTTTGAATCTCTCAAAAATTTCTTTGTTTTTAGGATTTGGAACTGGATAGTAAGGTTCGCCTTTGGATTTACTGAACTCTCTTGAGATAGTAGTTTTTGGATGTTTTTGTTTTGTGAAGTGTTTATATTCAACGATTCTTGTGAATGAAGGTTTTTTTTCCGGATAGTTAATGACAGAGTTCTTCTGGAAATATTTCTTATTGTAAGTCTTGAATTTGAACCTTAAAGATCTGTATGGAAGTCTTTCTCTTCCTTTCTCTGTCCTGTAATTAAAAAACCTATCAATCTGTCCTGTGTAGAATAAGTATTTAGCTTTTTTCAATTTTTTTCTGACCTTGAAATAATCTGTATTTAACAAGACCTTAATGTTTGGATGAGCCAGCAAGTTGTTAAACATTTTTGTGTAGCTATCTTTTGGCAAAAATTGGTATTTGTCAGTGAAATACCTATCTTCATAATTTGTTCTTACAGGAATTCTGTTCATCACAGATGCATCAAGCTCAGAAGGCCAAAGATTCCATTGTTTTTTTGTGTAGAACTTAAACATCTTTTCGTAAAGTTCTTTGCCAACCCTGCTTATTGCGGATTCTTCGCTGTTTTTAGAATTGGTTATAGGAATAATCTTTTTTTCTAACCACTTTTTCATTTCATTTTCAGATTTAATATGTTCACCGAATAATATGTTGACTGTGTTTATGTTAACAGGTATTGGAACGAGTTTTTTATCAACATAACTTAATACTTTATGCTCATATTTGCACCATTCAGAAAATTTTTTTACATACTTCCACACGTTTTCATAGTTTGTATGAAACAAGTGCGGTCCGTATTTGTGTATTAGTATTCCTTTCTTGTCAAAGTGGTCATAACAGTTGCCGCCAATATGATATCTTTTTTCTATGACTAAAACTTTTTTTCTCAGAATTCTTGCGCATCTTTCAGCAATTACTGCGCCTGATATTCCTGCACCAACAACAACAATCTCAAAATCTTCATTTTCTGGAAACTTTGTTAAGATATTTATTTTGTTATTTGAAATCTTTGTTCTTTTATCTGTTAGTTTTTTCATTTTAGTTCTTTGACTTTATTATATTCTTATAAACTAAAAATATTCTTTCAGTAATCCTATCCCAATCGTATTTTTCATTAACAATTCTGTATCCTTCTTCACCTATCTTTTTTAAGTTTTCGTTTCTTATTGCTTTGTTAATTGTTGCTGCTAACAAATCTATGTCTTTGACTTTTATTATATAACCATTCTGTTCATTAACAACAAAATCTTTATTTCCACCTACATTAGTTACAACAACTGGTAGTTTCGCAGCCCAGGCTTCAAGTAGCGTTAATGGTTGCCCTTCATAAAGTGAAGGTAAAACAAACAAGTGTGAAGACTTGTATTCTTTAATCAACGCATCACTAAATATTTTTCCTCTGAAAAAAACATTTTTTTCAACATTAAGTTGTTTACTTAGTTCTTTTAATTCTTTTTCTAGTTCTCCTGTTCCAATTATGTGAACTTCAACTAATGGATTTTTACTTATGATTTTTGGCATCGCTTTTATTAAATACTCAAGACCTTTTTGCGGGTGAATTCTTCCAACAAATATAATTTTAAATTTTTTACTTTTAGAAACAATAATTTTATCATATGACTTAACATCAACACCGTTTGGAATTATCAACAGATTTTTATTTCGATTTTTATATTTTAAAACACTTGAATCAACACTTATTTCTTGATCATATTTGAGTTTAAATAAAATAAATTTTTCAAAAAAAGTTTTAACAAATGAAGTAAATCTGTTTTTGTTCATATCTGAAATAACATCAAGACCTGTTCCATGAATTGTAAAAACAAGAGGCTTTTTACTCCACACCTTTGCAATCTTTGTTGGAAAGGCCGAAAGATATGCGTGGGCATGAATAATGTCATAATTGTTTTTGACAAGCGGTTTTATCATAGAAAAAAGACTCAAAACTCTTCCGAAAAGATTCCAAAACTTTGTTGTTGGCCCTACACGAATAATCTTCAATTTATTATCATAATAGAATTCTTTTTTAACAAACTTTTTTTTATTTTCATCCTTTAGTTTTCTAGTTAATATATCAACCTTGCACCCATGATTTTTAACGAGTCTTTTGGAAACCTCCCAAATGTGTGCTTGTCCGCCACCATATATTGGCGTCCAGCCATCCATAACCATGCAAATCTTCAAATTATCACCTTAAAATATTTTCATAAATTATTTGTATTTTTTTTGATATTTTTTCCCAATCATATTTTTCAACAATTTTTTCTTCTTCAAAACATTTTTCATTATAAGTGTTTTTATCAGTTAAAAGAAGAATTATTTTTTTTGCTAAATCCTTATAATCTTTTTGTTTGAATATAAAACCACCAAAGCCATTATCACTGATTTCTTTAAAAGGGGGAATGTCGCTTATCACATAAGGAACTTTGCAGGCCATTGCTTCAATAACTGTAATTCCAAAACCTTCAAGAACCGATGCGCTGCAATAAACATGGCTTTTCTTCAGTGTTTTTATTACATCTTCATTCTTTTCTACAAAACCCAAGAACTCCACTGAATCACTTACTTTTTCACTTTCACAAAGCTTTTTTAGTCTTGCAAGTTCATCACCAGTTCCCATTATTCTACATTTGATTTCAGGAATTTTTTTCTTGACAATTTTTATAGCTTTTATAATATCTTCAACTCTTTTTTTTGGTGTGAGCCTTCCAATACAGCAAATGCCAGGCTCAGAATACTTTTTTTCCTTAATAGTTTTATAATCAGATAATGAAACACCATTTGGCACAACTTCAATTAAGTTTTCAGAAACACCCCTTTTTATCAGTTCTTTTTTTGTAAATTCACTAACACTTATGATTTTATCCCATTTTTTCCTTAAAGCCGTTCGTTCCCAAATTTCACCAAAAAGACCCGTGAATAAACCCTTGTTTTTTATCCATTCACCAATCCAAGTTTCATGATAAGTTATAACTTTAGAAACACCCAATTTTTTCCCTATAAAATAAGCTGGAAGATAGGTGATAAAACTATATCCATCAACAAGTTCTAAACCTTTTATCTTAATAGCGTTTTTATAAGCAGCAAAAGAAAAGATGAGTCTAGAAATAAACGATCCTTTGTGAGAATATTTATGGTTTGGTCCAACTCTTAAAACATTAACATTATCAAGCACTTGTTTTCTTTGTTCACCTTTTTTATAAGAAGTAATAACCACAACATCATTTTTTCTAGCAAGCTCTTTTGCAATATTAAAACATCTTGCTTCAACACCACCAGTGATTTGTCCTTTAGATGAAGATGGATAATATTCTGATATGAACAAAACCTTCATTTTTTCCTTTTTCTAATAGAAATATCCCTGACAATTTTTGTAATATTTTGTTCTAAACTCTCAATTCTCACTAAGATTCTGAACAAAAGATAAAATAAAACTATTATGCTCGCATAAATCAAAAAGTCAACAGTTCTTTGGATGCCAAAAAATCTGGATATTTTACCAAATGCTTTAGGAATTATTGCAACAATTATCATACAAACCCAAATAGCAATCCATAAAATAAACTCTCTAACTTTCACTTTTTTATCTTTATATCTTAAAATAGTTCTACTTAAAGCAAAGACTGAGAACATGATTGCAATAATGCTTATTAACTCCATTATTTTTTAAAGAGTGCTTTTTTTTATTTAAATCTTTCCTTACAGATTACAGATAAAAATCATAAATTATATAAACCTTCCCTGATAACTTCTATTTATTTTTCCAGGGGGATAATTTCATGGTGCAAAAAAGCAAGACTCAAGATTTTGGTTTTAATTTTAGTAAAACATTTAATTCTTTTAAGAAGAAAAAGAAGGATTCTCAAAAGAAAGAATCAAATAAAACAATTCAAAAAGAACCATCCAAAAAAACTATGTCTTTTGGTCTGGAACCAACAAAATTAATGAGTGTTTTTCAAAACAAGGCTTTTATCACAATAATTCTAATTTTAATACCATTATTTTTCAGCGTTTTTTTTCGGATGTACTCTGCGAACTTACCGGCAACAGAAGACTGGGCTTACAGCACAGCCTATAATAATATACGATCACAAGTTACTTCTCAGATTAATGCACAATATCCAAATCTTCCAAGCAGTAATAAAAACCAGTTGATAGAGCAAAGAATTGAAGAGGTTTTTGAACAACAAGGAGAAGATTTTTTCCAGCAAATAAAAAACACGGCTGATTATTTTAAATCAAGATTTCAAGATGACTCAGGACAAACTTATCTTTTAGCAATTGATCCATACCATTATTTTAGATTGACAAGAAACATGGTTGAAAAAGGGCATGTCTGGGATGTAATAAAAGATGGCCAACCATGGGATGATCATAGGTTAGCACCAGTTGGAAGGGCTGTTAAAGCCAATTTTCATGTTTATTTTGAATACTACCTATACAAATTTATCAGCTTCTTTAACAAAGATGCAACCCTACTTTCAGTTGTATTTTTAGTTCCAGTGATAATATCATCTTTATGTGTAATCCCTGCTTTTTTCATAGCAAAAAAAAGGGCAGGAAAGTTTGCAGGATTCATAGCTGCAATGCTTGTGGGAATTCACTCGGCATTCATTGGCAGAACCGCCGCAGGTTTTGCAGATACAGACGCATACAACGTTTTTTTCCCATTATTCATAGCATGGGTTTTTATAGAGGCTTTTGAAGCGAAAGAATGGAATAAAAAACTATTATTAGGCGCTGTTTCAGGTTTTTTAGTGGGATTATACAGTATTGCATGGATTGGCTGGTGGTACATATTTGACTTCATAATGGGTGCTGTAATAATATATATTTTATATCGCGCACTAAAATTATTTATTGAACAAAAAACTTTTAAGAAAATATTTGTTGATGACGTTTTGAAAAAAACAGTTTGTGTTATGATAGTTTTCTTTTTGTTTGCGTGTATATTTACATCTATTTTCACATCATTTCCTAATTTTCAAAACTCAGTTTTTGGACCCTTGACTTTTCGAACAATAAAACAAGCAGCAAAAACTGATCTTTGGCCAAATGTTTACACAACAGTTGCAGAATTAAATCCTGCATCAATAAGCTCTGTTGTTAATCAGATTGGTGGAAAATTCTTCTTTTTTATTGCGAGCATTGGTGTTTTATTAACTCTTTTTAAATTAGAAAAAGCCAACAAAAAAGACTTTGTAATACTTGGAATTGGAATTTTAGTTTTCTTAATAATGCTTTCAGATTCAGTAATGCAATTAGAACCAATAACTTTTTTGTTAATATTTGCAATACCAATAATTATTGGTTTAATATTTTTATTAAAAGACAAGCGCGAGATTGACATAAAATACGCATTGTTCTTGGTTTTATGGTTTGCAGGAACAATATATGCTTGTACAAAAGGAACAAGATTCATACTACTACTTGTTCCGGCATTTAGCATTGCTTTTGGAATAGCACTTGGAATAATTATGAAGGCTTTAAGTTACTGGACAAGCAAAGAATTTGAAATAAACAAAAAATATGTAACTGTGGCCTTAATAATTCTTTTATCTTTATTGTTAATAGCGCCTGTTAAATCAGCACATATAACTGCAAAAGGAGAAATTCCAAGCATGAATGATGCTTGGTGGGCAAGCTTAACAAAAATAAAAGAAGAATCAGCGCCTAATGCAATCGTTAACTCATGGTGGGACTTTGGTCACTGGTTTAAAGCTGTTGCAGACAGAGCAGTAACATTTGATGGTGGTTCTCAAAACACGCCAATGGCTCATTGGGTTGGAAAAATTCTTTTAACAAGCGATGAAGATCAAGCAGTTGCAATTCTAAAAATGCTTGATTGCGGCAGTAATAACGCTTTTGAAGAGATAGACTTGAAATTCTCCGATACAGAAAAATCAGCAAACATAGTTTATGAGGTTTTGAAAAGAGATGAAGATAATGCAAAAAAATATCTTGAAGAACAAGGTTTTACCTTTGAAGAAATAACAAAAATTACACCTTACTTTTTTTGTGAGCCGCCAGAAAACTATTTTATAACATCAGGCGATATGATTGGAAAAGCAGGTGTTTGGGCGCATTTTGGAAGTTGGGACTTTGATAAAGCGTTTATCTATAACAATGTCAGAAATAAAGATTATCAGGAATCTGTTGAATTATTAATGGAACGATTTAACATTAGTGAAGATAAAGCAGCTGATTATTATTATGAAGTTCAATCATTAACAACTGATAGATCAGTAAATGACTGGATTTCTCCTTGGCCGAATTATCTAACCGCTAGATGGGTTGGGTGCAAGAATGAAACAAAAGAAATAGTTACTTGCACATTTAACTTTCCAATAGGTCAAAGTAATTTAAATCAGCAAGTAAGAATTGAAAATGTTATCATAAACCTTTCAAGTCCAGAAAAAACACTATTCACAATGGCTTTTATTGATTCAAATATTGGTGTTAAGGCTGCTGAAACAAAAACAAATCCAAAAGGATTAGTAATTGCGAAAGGAGATGAATTGACAAAATATGACTTGGGAAGTGCAGACATGAACATCGATGTTGTATATGATGCTGATAAAAAGAAAGCATTAATGATGGATCCTTCCCTTTCACAATCAATCTTTACAAAGCTATTCTTTTTAGAAGGACGCTCCACAAAACATTTTAATGTTTTCAGTGATGAAACAGATGTAACTGGCAGCAGAATAATTGTTTGGAAAGTTGACTGGGACGGAGAAAAAGATATTTTGGAAAATGTTAACCAGACAACTGTCAACACAAATATTAATGCAACTCTAATATGAAAGAAGAAACAGATATTTCAATAATAATACCTGCATATAACGAGCAGGAAAATGTTTCTTTGCTTTACAAAGAGTTAAAAATAGTTTTGGAAAATATAAACAAATCTTTTGAGTTAATTTTTGTTGATGATGGAAGTACAGATAAAACTCTTGAAAATCTAAAATATTTACATGAAAAAGATTCAAGAGTTAAAATAATTGTTTTTGAAAAAAACTTTAAAAAATCAGCTGCGCTTTCAGCAGGATTTAATGAAGCTAAAGGAAGAATTGTGTTTACAATGGACGCAGATTTGCAGGATGACCCAAAAGAAATTCCTAAATTTTTAAAAAAACTTGATGAAGGATATGATTTGGTTTCCGGTTGGAAATTCAAGCGTTTTGATCCAATAACAAAAACTCTTCCTTCAAAATTTTTCAATTTTTTAACCAGAAAAATGACTGGTGTAAATATTCATGATTCAAATTGTGGATTCAAAGCTTACAAGCAAAGAGTAATAAAAAATGTTAGTGTTTACGGAGAACTTCATAGATATATTCCGGCTCTTTCCAACTGGAAAGGATTTAAAGTTGGTGAAATAAAAGTTTGTCATCGTCCAAGAAAATTTGGAAAAAGTAAGTACGGAACAAAAAGACTGGTAAGTGGATTTTTAGATTTGATAACAGTGAAATTCTTGACTGAATTTGATAAAAAACCACTGCATTTCTTTGGGAGCATAGGTTTAATTTCAGGATTCGCGGGTTTTTTGATGTTACTGTATCTTTTTATACTAAAACTTTTTTTAAGTAAAAGTATTGGTCAAAGACCGCTTTTACTTTTAGGGATTCTTTTAGTTATACTTAGCGTTCAATTTTTCTCATTAGGGCTTTTAGGGGAAATGGTTACTTTCAACTCCAAAAAAGAAAACTATATAATAAAAGAAACAATTCAGTAATAATAATGAAAGTTTTAGTTCTAAATCCTCCAAGTCCAACTGCGAAAAACTATATACGAGATTTAATATATGGCTGTTGGTGTAAAGGAAAAAGAATTGGAGGCGCGACAGCTCCGCCATTAAACCTTTTATATGTTGCAACAGTTCTAAAAAATGAAGGACATAAAGTAAGATTCTTAGATGCTCCCGCAGAACAAAAAAATTTATTAGATGTAAAAAAGATAGTTGGCGAATTCGATGTTGTTGTTGAATCAACCAGTCAGATGAGCTTTATAGAAGATATGAATGTTTTTGCAGAATTCAAAAAGGTAAATCCTAAGTTAATAACAATAATTTTTGGTTCTCAACCAACATTTTTTCCAAAAGAAGCCTTAGAAAGAAAAGAGATTGATATTTGTATTATACGAGAACCAGAATTCATAATACGTGATATATTAAATGCTCTTCAAGAAAAAAAAGATTGGAAAAAAATTAAAGGTGTTGCTTACAGAAAGGGAAAATCTGTTGTTATTAATCAAGATTATGATTTCGTTGATATAAACAAACTACCCATACCTGATAGAATCATGCTTCCTAAAAAAATTGATTATTTTAACCCGATAATAAAAAGAATGCCTTATACAACTATGATGACCTCAAGAGGTTGTCCAGGAAAATGCACTTTTTGTAATGTTCCTGATTTTTATGGAAACACCGACAGATTAATGACTGCGAAAAGAGTTATTGAAGAAATAAAAGAAATTGTTAGTTTAGGCTATAAGGAAATATGGTTTCGTGATGAAACATTTACAGCGTTTCCTGAGCGTAACAAAAAGATTTGTGAGTGGTTGATAAGAAACAAAGTTGACTTAACATGGATTGCTAATGCAAGAGTTAATATGATAACAAAAGAAATGCTGGTTCTGATGAAAAAAGCTGGTTGTCACATGATAAAATTCGGAGTTGAATCAGGAGTGCAAGAAATACTTAATAATGTCAAGAAGGGAATAAAAATTTCAAAAACAAGAGAAGTTTTTAAATGGACTCACGAGGTTGGAATAGATACTCATGCTCACATGATGCTTGGAATGCCTGGGGAAACAAAAAAAACAATTGAACAAACAATAAAATTTGCAAAAGAAATAGACCCAACAACTGCAACATTTGGAATTTGTACGCCTTATGCAGGAACACCTTTGTTTAAAGAGGTTGTAAAAAAAGATCCAACAATTAAAGACGGAGCGGCACTTGGAAAAATAAGGGTTCACATCGATGCTTTTTACAATAAGAATTATACAAATGTTTCAAACAGAGACCTTCAAAGATACTTGAAAAAAGCTTACAAATCTTTTTATTTCAGACCAAGTTATCTTTTTAAATGGCTTTTTAAAATAAGAAGTTTTGATGAATTAAAAAGAGTTATTTTAGCAGCGACAAATGTTTTTAGCTTTGCAACAAACAAGAAATCATCTTAAAAAATTTTAAAATGACAGTTTATTTTGTAGGTTTGGATGGCGCAACTTTTGATTTGATAAAACCATTAGTTAAAAAAGGAAAACTTCCAAATTTCAAAAGAATAATGAGTGCTGGTTCTTTCGGAATTCTCGAATCAGAAAAACCTCCAAGCACATTTCCTGGCTGGCCAACAATCGCCACTGGTAAAAATCCCGGAAAGCATGGCATATACAATTTTTTTGATCCTAAGAAAAGAAAACCTCTCCTAAATCAAAAGATAACTATTGTTGATTCAAGTTATCTTAGTTTAAAAACATGGGATGCAAACCCGTTTTGGTCACTTCTTTCTTCAGAAGAAAAAAGAGTTGCAGTTATTAATTATCCGGGAACATATCCGCCAAGAAAAATAAATGGTGTGATGGTTACAGGAATGCTAACACCAACTTTAATAAAAAAACAATTCACTTATCCGGAATCATTTGCTTCAACATTAAAACAAGTTGTTCCTGATTATGAAATAGATGCTAAATTTCAAGTTGATAGAAAAAACGCTTTGAAAAATGTTAATCTTTCTGCAGAGAAAAGAATGAGACTTGCAGAGTATCTTATAAAAAAAGAACCATTTGATTTGTTTGCAATAATATTTACTGGTCTTGACAGAATACAGCATTATCTTTGGAATTCAGCAGAACTTAACAAACACTATCAAAAACTAGATGATTTTTTAGGCCAATTTCTCAGATTAATGAAAAAAAAAGATTATTTATTTATTCTTAGCGATCATGGTTTTCAAGAAGCAAAAACATACTTTAACATTAATAATTGGCTTATAGAAAATGGTTATTTGTATGTTAGAGACTCTAAAAGCATGTCTTACACTTTTTTGAAGTTTTTTGGTTTGAAAAAATCTAATATTTTGAAATTAATGAAACTTTTAAGACTGACAAAGCTTTTAAAATATGCTCCTATGAAAATAAAAGGTTTATTTGTTAATAACAACCCCTCTTTTGAAGACATGGATGTTGACTGGGAAAAAACTCTCGCCTATGCTCCTTTTATAACAGAGAATGGATTATACTTAAACGTTTCTGGTCGTGAACCAAAAGGAATAGTTACAGATAAAAATTATCATGGTGTGAGAGACAGAATAATTGCAGGATTAAAAAAAGAAAAAATAAATATTTCAGCATATAAAAGAGAAGAAATATACTCTGGACCTTATACAAAACAGTTTCCAGATATAGTATTAAACATTGAAGATAAGGGTTATAGAATCAACACAGGCATTTCTTCAAAAGTATATGAAGATATAAACCATCTAAAAGAAGAAGAGCCTTTGGCAAGACATCATAAGGATGGGATTTTATTAGTTTTTGGTCCAGATATTAAAAAGCAAGAACTAAAAAACCGAATGAAACAAATAGATATATTGCCAACAATTCTTCACATTCTCGATTTGTCTATTCCAAAAGACATAGACGGAACTGTTATTAAAAATTTATTTGACAAGAATTCTTTATTACACAAAAAAGAAATCTGCATTAAAAAAGATTTTTCTGAGAAGAGCTCAATCAGCAACGCTATTTCTATTTTGGATTTTTAAACATCATTGTAACATACCCGAGAATTGCCGGCAGTAATGAATTATTAAGAGCCACGAGCCATGCAAGAATTATTCCGACATTAGAAGTTATTCCAATAAGCGGAAATAAAATTAAAGAACTACCCTCTCTAAGACCAATTCCATTAATAGTTATTGGCAGTAACAGGATTATTGCATGGATTGAAGCGATTGCTAAAACCAAGAATAATTGCAAATTAACACCTAAAGTTTTAGAAGCAAAGAAAAACTGGACATATGTTAAAAACCACACAACCAAAGTTATTAAAAAGAGTTTAGTTAAAAACAAAGGTTTTTTCAAATGCTTTAATTGAAAATTTTCTTTCACGAACAAATGTATTTTTTTATGAAAAATAACCCACACCAAAATACACGCAAATATGATTATTGCAAAAATCCAGATGTTTTCTTTTAATGATATATATTTTAGAATTTCATCTTTTAAAACCAAAAGACCATATAAAAAAAATAAAAGCATAATCAAAACATCTGATGCTCTTTCAATAACTAATGATGATATCGCTTTTTTATAACCCAGCTCTTTTTTTACATGCTTAGCTCTTATGAAATCTCCCAATCTTGAAGGTGTAAAAAAAGCAAAAAATTGACCTACAAGAGTACTTCTGAATATTTTTGAAAAAGAAAATTTTTGTTTGTAAACATCCGTTAAAATAATATTCCACTTCCAAGCTCTGACAACATTAATTATTAATGAGACCACAATCATCATTGCTAAATATTGCCAGTGAAATGATAGTTTTGTAAAAACAGAGAAGTCAAATTTGTATTTTAATATCAGTGCAAAAACAATAACTCCAAAAAGAATTTTAAAAATAGAAAAAACTTTTTTTTTATCCATTTTAATCAAGATTTATATAAAACATTTTTGGATTGCCGCTTGTTTGTTCATAAGTTTTTTGAAGTAAAGGTTTATCTTTTACCATGTTGTTTATATCACTAATGTTAAAAGATCCACCTTTTTGTAATAAGAAGTAAATCGGTTGATTTCCATTTTGTGTTGGTTGTAGCCCAATCTGTTTTAATGAATATTGACTCAGTATATAATCAGCAAGTTCCTTGTTTCCTAAAATATTTTGAAAACCCCACTGATAAATAAAGACCCACTCTAAGTTTAATTCTTCATCCCACTTCTTAAAATCACTAACATTACTTGCAGACTCAAATAGCTTTCTTTCAGAATGCCAGGTAATTCCTGTATCCTGATGTCCAGACCCAAAAATCCAGCTTGACTCATCACCATTATTTTTTATATATTCTCCGGCAACATCAAGCCCAAAAAATTGGGTGTCAAACTGTCTTGTAATACTAAGTTTTAATTGAGGATACATCCAAACAACAAACAATACAATCACAATAATTCTTACAACAACCTTTAGATTTTTTTGTTTTATAAAAGAAGCAATGCTGTCCCCAACAAAAAATATGAAATAAGTAATTAGTATTGCAATTAAAGGCGCATATGGAACTTGATAATAATTATGGCCTTTCATTTGAGGTGGTGCGATTGCAGCAAATAAAATATAACTGAAAAACCAAAAAGCTAAGAATCGATGATTTTCCATTTTAATTTTTGCAATAACAATTATTAATCCAATCAATGCCAGAAAAAAACCTATTTTTGTAAAATTATCAGTTACTGCATATAGATATATCGCGTTCCACATAGAACTTTGGAAAAGAAGACCTAGTCTTGAACTCATAAACGGCTGAATAGTCACACCTTTTCCAGTGACGTTCAATGTTTTTGAAAACAACCACCAGCCTATAAAAATAATTACTGATGTTGCTCCAAGTAAGTATTGAGTTAAATATTTTTCTTTAAAATCTTTCTTTTTGAAATTAAGCCTTTCATAAGGAAACACTGCAAGTATTGGAACTATAAAAACCAAAAATGGATATTTACTCACACCTCCAAGTATAAACATGAATGAAAACAAAACAAAATAAATTGTTTCAGGTTCATTTTTCCACTTCCAAAAAAAGTAAAGTGCACCCATCATAAAAAATAATGCTGGAGACTCATATTGAACCTGTCTTCCGAAAAAAACGAGTACCGGCATTATAGAAACAAAGAATGCTGATATAATCGCGAAGTCTTTTCTTTTAAACATCTCTTCAACCAATAAATATGTGAATAGAATTGCTCCAAGAGAAAAAAGAATAATAATTGTTCTTGCAGAAACAAGACTAACGCCAGATAATTTCCAGACAAGAGTGACTATCCATGCCATTAAAGGAAAGTTGTCTGCATGAATTCCATAAGGCTTGTCTTTTGCAGGTTTATAATAATCTCTTTCAGGAACAAAATAATCTCCCCTCTCATAAAAATTTTTTATCTCACTAAGCGTGTGTGCTTCTTTTTGATTATGATAACCAATAACTGGGTAATCAACATGGTAATTTCTAAGAAAAAATCCTAAGATGAGTATTGCAATTAATATTATCCAATAACTATCTTTTAAAAAGTCTTTTTTAATCATTTAAAAGTCTGCCCCCAAACTATTTTTGTGTTATGGACAAACTATATAAATATTATCTTTTTCTAAACTATCAATATGAAGAATATGATAAAAAAGAAAACCCCTTTTTACGCAATTTTAATGATTATTTTCTGCACTCTTCTCACTTCTTTCGGACAATTTTTTATAAAAAAAGGAACTGCGAATATTTTATGGAACTTTTCAAGTATCATAACAAACTTTCCTTTTTTATTCGGATTCTTTCTTTATGGACTTGGTGCAATTGTTTTGATCTTTGCTTTAAAACATGGTGAGCTTTCAGTTCTGTATCCTTTTATTGCTTTAAGTTTTATATGGGTTTATTTGTTATCATTTTTTTTACTTTCAGAAAAAATAACAATTTTTAAATGGTTAGGAATAGTTTTTATTATTGTGGGTGTAAGCTTTATAGGGGTTGGTGGTTCTCGTGAATAAATTACTTGTTTTAGGTCTTGTTTTGTTCGCAACAATAATTGGTGCTGTTGGATCATTATATCTTAAATTTGGTTCTAAAAAAATATCATTTAAAATTATTGAACAGCTCAAAAACTGGGAATTAATTCTTGGGATTTTTTTATTTGTTATATCATCAGCGTTTTATGTTCCTGCTTTGAAAATGGCGAACTTATCTTTAGTTTATCCAACAACATCACTTAGTTATGTTTGGGTTACTTTGCTTTCAAAAAAGTTTTTAAAAGAAAATATAAACAAATACAAATGGTTTGGAATCGCACTCATAATTTTGGGTGTGTTTTTAATTGCAAGATGAAAAAAAAAATATTTATTGTAATTGCTGCTTTTAACGAAGAAAAGTCTATACATAAGGTTTTGAGATCTTTAAAAAATTTAAATTTTAAAAATATAGTTGTAGTTGATGATGGTTCAAAAGATAATACTTTCAAAGAAGCAGAAAAAGAAGGTGTTTTTGTTTTAAGGCATCTGATAAATAGAGGGCAGGGCGCTGCTTTAAAGACAGGTATTGATTTTTCAGTTCTTTCGGGTGCAGATGTAATAGTTACTTTTGATGCAGACGGTCAGCATCAGGCAAGTGAAATAAAAGATGTCGTTGCACCCATACTTTCAGGTGAAGCAGATGTTGCTCTTGGTTCTAGATTCTTAAACACGCATTCAAACACACCTTTCATAAGAAGACTTTTTTTAAAAGTAGGAATATATATAGTGTATTTTACGTCAGGTCTTAAACTTTCAGATTCTCATAATGGTTTTAGAGCTTTTTCAAGAAACGCTGCAATAAAAATAAAGATAAAATCCGATAGAATGGAACATGCTTCAGAAATAATTGATGAAATTCATAAGAATAAACTTCGATATAAAGAGGTGCCTGTAACAATAACTTATACTGATTACTCTAAATCTAAAGGTCAAAGCACTTTAAACGGTTTTAAAATAGTTTTTAAAACAATTTTAAGAAAAATTATGAACTAAAATATTTAACTGTTTTTTCAAGACCATTATCAAAACTTACTTCTGGTTTCCATTTAAGGATTTTTTTTGCAAGAGTGTTATCAAGATATATTTTTTCAACCTCTCCGGGAACCTTTGGTCCGTGTTTTGGTTTTAAGTCTTTATTCATTATCTTTGCTAGTTTTTCATAAATAGTGTTTACATCAGTTTCTTCTTTTACACCAATGTTAATTATTTGTCCGCTTGCTTTATCCATTGCTAAAATGTTTGCATTCGCAACATCTTCAACATATACGAAGTCTCTTGTTTGTTTTCCAGTTCCATTAATCGTGCAAATTTGATTTTTTTGTAGTTTTCCTAAAAAGATACTTATAACTCCTGCTTCGCCTTTTGGATCTTGTCTGGGACCAAAAACATTTGCATATCTTAAAATAGTGTAGTTTAAGCCATGCAGTTCTTTGTATATGAACAAGTATTTTTCGAAAGAGTATTTTGAAGCGCCATATGGACAAATTGGTCTTATTGGATGTTTTTCATCACAGGGCATGTATTCGGGGTTGCCATATATTGCGCCTCCTGTGCTTGAATAGATTATTTTTTTTACACCATATTTTTTACAGGTTTCAAGAAGATTTAATCCGCCTAAAATATTATTATTTGCATCATATACAGGATTCGTAACTGAGTATCGGACATTGATGTGTGCTGCTGTGTGAAATATGATTTCCGGTTTTTCTTTTTTGAAAATATTATCAATTTTTTTAGAACGCAAATCTGCTTTATAGAATTTAGCTTTTTTGTTGATGTTCTTTCTTTTTCCAGTTGATAAATTATCGATTATTACGACTTGATGTTTCTTACTTATTAGTTTATCAACAATATGGCTTCCAATAAAGCCTGCTCCGCCTGTAACTAAACATTTCATTTCCAAAACCTCCTAATATACAACAATAATTTAGGTTCTTTTAATATTAACTTTGTGATTAAACCTATTGGTTCATCTCTGCTTTTTTCTGATAAAACTTTTTTTATTGGGTCTTTATTAAATGTTTCGATAAGTTTGTTCCAGTCCTTTTGTGAAAAGTTATTCATGACTCTTCTTATTTGATAGTGTAACCATAGTTCTTTACCGATTTTTTTCTTCCATAGTTTTGTGTAATTTTTATTTTGAATTATTGCTTCTGATAATTTTTCGGCAGCTATGAGTCCGGGTATTATCCCGCCGCCAGTCGTGTTTTTTATTTGGCCTGCAGAGTCTCCTACAAAATAAATATTTTTGTTTTCTGTTTGCGTTCTTGGATTGTGAAGTGGTATTACTCCGCTTTGCCATGAAATTATTTTTCCAGGATATTTCTTTTTGAAATCCCGAAATATTTTTCCCGCATCTCTTCTTGCGGCAATACCAACTCTTAGAATGTTTTCTGATTCTGGAACTGCCCATGCATATTCACCGATGTATGGGTAAAAATCAATGCAATTATTATTTTTTTGTTTTATTATTGCTTGAATTCCTGAAAGGCAGGTTATTGGATTTAAACCAATGGCTTTTCGGACTGTACTTCTTGGACCGTCTGCTCCGATGAGTTTTTCAAATTTGATTTTTTCTTCTTTTTTTGTTTTAAGATTTTTCACAACAAATGGTTTTACAAATTTATGTTCATAGAATATTTTTACGCCTTCATCAATTGCTTTTTGTTCTAAATGTTCATCAAATAGTTTTCTGTTTATTATTATGTTTGGTTTTTTGAAGTTTATTTCGATTGTTTTTTTGTTTGGCGCAAAGATTCTTGTTTGATAAATTTTATTTTCAACCCAATTAGTGTTTACTTTTAACACGTTGTTTATTGTGTGTGTCAGTATTCCTGTACATTGTACTGGCGTACCTATTTTTTTATTTTCTTCAAAGATAGTTACGTCTTTTTTCTTTGCAAGATTTGCTGCAAGATGACAGCCAACAGGTCCTCCGCCTATAATCTTAATCATTTTTTTTAGTAATTATTTTGTTGTTTAAATATCGTTGTTATATTATTGTTATATTGTTGTTTAAATAATTTTAAGAAATGAGTTTTCACTATTGAGTAATTTTGTTTGTTTCTCATTTCATAATAGTAAAACTTCTAAACCTTTATAAATATTCTTGCAATTCTCAATAGTATAGGGGAATGAACTAAAATAACTTTTCGAAAGTTTCAGTTTGGAGGTCGACAAATGAATTTTTTAAAATCAAAAATGATTTCATCTGTATTATCATTGCTTATATTACTGGGTTATTCAACAAGTCAAGCAAAAGGAATAAAAACTAATTCTAACATGAATGTAACATCTCAAACAAGAATAACTACTGAATCCGAACTAAGTTCATACATCTTAACATCAAGTCTTTCACCAAAAAGTTTGGAAGTATTCAAAAAACACCCTTCAACTTTAGATGAGCAAAGCAAGATTCTCCAAGAAGAAATAAATAATATGATAAAAAAACAATCAAAAAATCATTATTCATTTGAAGGAATAAAACGCGTTGAAGACAAAATTCATATTTTTGTAAAACCAAATAACAAAACATCTGAAAACGAAAAACAGCTTAAACACTTAATGCACGGACTAGGAATTGATGAAGAACAATTTAAAGTAAATAAGGAAACAATTTATTTTTTAGCAAGCAACACAGATTTATCAAAAAAAGATCTCGAAGAATTAATGCGAACAAAATCAGAACTACTCTTAGACACAACAAAAAATATACTAAACAGAATTGACTCTTTAGATCCAAGCTTTTTTGCAAGCAATCACATAGCACAAGTTAGATGCATTCCAGAAGGCCTTCAAGATATAAGATACTTTGGAAAGCACAATTTAGCTAACAATAAAAATTTACAAGGAAGAAGGATTTTTAATTCAAAACAAGGACACATATATGCATATAATAATGATAAACCAATATCTATAGGCACAATAATATCTCAAATCAATGATTGTAACATCTTATTAATAAATTCAAGAGTTCTTGCAGGAAAAGATTTAGAAGTACAAATTAAACAATTATATGAACAGACTATTAGTGCTAACTTTTACAAAAAACTAATAGTTGAAACTATTGTAAAAGACTTTGATGAAGAACTGACAAAATTAGAACAATTCACACAAGACAAAAAACTTACTGAAAGAGAAATACTTTCACTAAGAAGAATATATTTTTCGCAAAAAGAGCTTTGTGCATCAAAACTTTTTGCTCCAGAATTGCATTTTAAACTCGAACAAAAGATTGATGAATATAACAAGCTTTTAGATTGGTCAGACAAAGAAGTTGGAAGAATCACACCAACTCAAAAACAAATTTTGGAAGAAATATATGAACGAGTGTCAAGAGCAACATCTCCTGAAAAATCTTTTAAAGAACAAATACAACAACAAGAACCACTCCAAGGAGTAATTTTTTCTGTGCCAAGAATACTAATATCAAATATAGAACAAGCAGGTGTGAACAATTTTGCCGGACAAGATGCTGAAATGAATCTGCGAGCCACAGGATTTGGAGTTTCTTACAAAAAACAATTAGAGAAAATAAAAAAATTATACTTAAACCTTGAAGGCAGTTATGCACAAGGAAAGCAAAAATCAAAAGCAGCAACAATAGAAGAAACACAAAAAGTAAATTTGCTTGATTTCAATATAGGACTTACAGGGGTTTTAAAAGAGAATTCATTTTCACCAATCTTTTCCTTAAACATTTCAAACAAGAACCTTTCTTTTGATGGAAATTATGGCGGAAGCCAAATAGATGAATCTGGATCAAAACTATATTTTCAAACAGGAATTGGTTATGGAACACATGCAAATAATATACAACTGCTTGGAAAAGCAGATATTCTTAAATCAATTTTCGGCTCAAATAAATTTATTTTTGACCCAGCTCAATACATGAACACTGCAGAAGTTGGAGCAAAAGTAAACATGGGATTTAATGATTTTTTTCTTCAGTTCATGTTGATGTACAATGATATAAATCAAGAAAACAATAATTATTCATCACAAGGACAAGGATTTGACTTTAACCTAACAGCATCTAAAAAATTCAATGATTTTTTGATGGGTGTTGGTTTAAACTATTCTATTTTTGATTATAAAAATATTCTTTGGGACGTACCGACTCAAACAAACATTTCTCTGAATCAAAACAAAGTGAATAGAATACAGCTATCGCTTGACATGAGCTATTTTTTAGGTGATACAAAATGAATAAACACTTTTTTTCAATAATATTTATTTTTTCATTCTTATTATCGCTTAGCTTTGTTAGTGCGGATTGTTTTTTTGACAAGGACTGTGACGGATGGTGGGATATAAACGATAACTGTCCAGATAATTACAACCCATTTCAAGAGGACATAAATAACAATGATATTGGAGATATCTGTGAACATCAACCTGTTTTTTCAGTTCAAATACAAAATTTATCATGGGTTTGGAATACTAATAAAACTATGGATTTATCGCAATACTTTTTGGATTTAGATGGAGATGAATTAACATATTTTTCTAATGGATTAAATCAAATCATTGTTTCATTCAAAGGCAATATTGCAACATTTACACCGCCAATAAATTGGACTGGAACAGAAATTCTAACAATAAACGCGACGGACGGATTAACATCTGTTCAAAGCAACGCATTTTCACTTTTAGTATTCATGCCAAACATGGCACCAACAGTTAGTATTATATCGCCAACAAATAATCAAGCTTTTCAAACAAGTTCACAAATAAATTTTGTTTCTAAAGCAAATGACCCTAACAATGACTTATTAAATTATGCTTGGACATTTGGAGATGGAACAACTGCTATTGGTGAGAACGCAACACACGCGTATGCAACAAACGGAACATTTAAAGTGATAGTTTCTGTTTCTGATGGAGAATTTTCTGCTAATGATTCTGTGTTTGTGAATGTTTTAAATCCTAAAACAAATAATTCTGCTCCTTTTTGGGTTTTTTCTGTTCCTGATGTTTCTTTGTTTGAGGATTTTGGTTTGTTTACTCATGTTTTGGATTTGGTTTCTTTGGTTTTTGATGTTGATTCTGATGTTTTGTTTTTTAGTGTTGTTT
>JAHIUF010000042.1 GCA_018817005.1 Nanobdellota archaeon | reverse complement strand
GAAGAAAATTTTCTTTAAGATAACAGTTTTTCCAATGTTTTTTTTAAAATTAGAAGTGTCAAACAGAACTTTGTCATCCCATTTTCGTCTTATAAAAATACGCTTCTTACTAAAAAAAGAAGATTCTAAAGACTTTTTTGAGACACCTATCCTGATAGGAAAAGGATTAAGCATAAAATCAAACGAGATTAATGGTGTATCATCGGATAAAAAAAAGAAATCCTTCTGTTTCAAAAGATTCAAAGATAAAGCTGATTTACCAGAACCACTCTGACCCACAAGCAGAAAACCTTTTTTATTAAAAGAAAACCCTGCTGCATGAATACGAAATAAATTCTTTTTTTCCAAATACTCCCCAATCATCGACTGAATAAAAAGATAAGATATTTCATACAATAAATCAAAATTTTTTGAGTATAAATCTGCAATTCCTTTCTGATAGTCAAAAACTGCTAAAAGTCCAGCATCATAAACAACGAAAATCTTTTTTTGAGACCAAAAAACAGAATAATCCTTTCTTGAATAAATCATTTGTTTCAGCAAAATAGAAGTATCTGGTTTTTCAAAATGAATTCTTAGATTGATATTTCGTACCAACATCTTTTCAGAAAGAAAAAACTGAAAATCCTTCTTAAGATTTTGAACTATTTTAGAATAACCTTCAATATTAAATATGACATCATAAATATTCAACAAAAATTTCATCTTCAAAAAACAATAAAAAAATCTTGGTTTAAATATTTTTTAGAAAAAACACACCAAAAACTATTTTAATAAACCTATAATACAAACAAATACTCATGATAAAAGAAGAGTATTCTCCCTATAAAGCAGCACACCACACAGATAGACTTGAAAAACTAAGAGCTGGGCAAACACCTGCACCTGTTCAGATGCAAATAGACTTAACGAATAGATGTAATCATAACTGTTCATATTGCACACATAGAAACCCTTTGAAAAGAAAAGGAACGGATTTTTCAGAAAAGGACTTAATTTCTACTGAAAGAATAATTAAATTAATAAGTGAAGGAAAAGAAATTGGTGTTAAAGCAATTCTCCTTTTAGGCGGTGGTGAACCTTTGATTCATCCAGGAATTAAAGAAATTGTAGAACACATTGAAAATCTGAGTTTGGAATTTGCGTTGGTAACAAACGGCGTTCTTATCAATAAAAGAAACGTGAAGATTTTCAAGAATGCAAGATGGATAAGAGTAAGTGTCGATGCTGCAACAAATGAAACATATCAAAAAGTTCAAAAAACAAAAAATAGTATTCCAATAAAACAAATAAAGCTAATTAGAAACACCTGCAAAAAAGCAATAATAGGAATATCTTTTCTTACAAAACCTGAAAACTATCACGAAGCATATATGACTGCCGTTATGGCTAAGAAACTAGGGGTTGATAATATTAGATATTCTGTTGTTCAAACTTTGGATGGAAAAGACATCCTTGAGCCTTATTACAAAGAATATTTCCAAATGCTAGAAAAAACGAAAGAATTAGAGGACAAAAAATTCAAAGTATTCGGACTTAAAGATCGAAGAGAAGCGTTAAAAAACCAAAAAGATTATGAAACCTGCTTATACCAACATTTTACAGCAGTTATTGCTGCAAATGGAAAAGTTTATCCTTGTTGCTGGACAAAAAACTTCACTCATTTTAACTTAGGATCAATATACAAGCAAAGCTTTAGCGAGATTTGGTTTGGTAAAAAAAGAGCCAAGTTCATAAAAAACATGAACCTAAAAAAATGTCCGCCCTGCTGGTTTGATGAAGCAAACAAGTTCTTAAGTTATCTTTTGAAAAAAGACCCAAAACATGTTAATTTTGTGTAGACAAAAGCAAAAGATTAAATATAAGAACAAATATAAATAATCCATGAAAAAGTTAATAATAACAATTTTGCTTCTAATAATCACTACAAGTCTCTTAATATCAATTATAAATAAAGAAGCAATTTTTTCCAAACATGAAATTCAAGAGTTAGATGATGAATTAATAACTATAAATAATCAAGTTGCACTTGACTCTGATATTGAATCAGAAGAACAAAAAGCAGAGATTATAAATCGTTTAAGAACATTAGGCTACATTGAATAAATTTTTCTACTAAAATAACATGAAAAAAAGAGTGAAAAGAATTGTCCAGATATTATTAATCATGTTGATTATCTTTGAATTATCAGTTGTCATAACAAAAACAAGCAACTCAGTCACAAATAAAAATTTCATATGTGAAGATTGCAATGTTCTATTGATAACCATGGACGCCTTAAGAGCAGATCATTTGGGTTGTTATGGTTATGAAAGAAACACAACACCAACCATTGATTCAATTGCGAAAGAAGGGGTTTTGTTTGAAAATTTTATTGCCAACGGCCCAATAACATGCATATCGCTCCCAGCATTTATGAGTGGGCAATATCCAACACTATCAAGCTTAGGAGAATTCTTATATTTCAAGATTCAGCATGATTTCATAACTCTGGCCGATACTCTTAAGCTATCAAACTATACTACTCGGGCAGTTATTAATAATGATATAATTTTTACAAATGTGCTAAAAGGTTTTGATAAAAAAAAGGTTTTTGACTTTAATGATGATGAGCTTGTAACGGCAGAGGCAATAAGATTAATCAACGAAGCGAAAAAGGACAAATTCTTCCTATGGATTCATTACATTTCACCCCACACGCCTTACAGACCAAAGTTTCCTTACAATGAAACGTTCTATAAAGATGAATTCTATAATCCAACAAGAAAAGTTAAAAAGACACAAATACCAGATATTCCGATAGGAACATATCTCAACACGACTGAATTTGATTATTACATAACTCAATACGATGGAGAAATTAGATTTATCGACAATGAAATAAAAATAATTTTGAATTATTTATACAAAGAAAAACTGATAGATAACACTATTATAATAATTTCATCAGACCATGGAGAAAGTCTTGGTGAACATGAAATTTATTTTGATCATGGTACATTGTATGACACAGATTTAAAAATACCACTCATAATATATAATCCAAAATCAAAGATTAAGAACAAAAGAATAAAAGAACAAATACAAAGCATTGACTTATATCCAACCATCTTAAACATTTTAAAATTAAATAATCAAATAAATATCAACGGCAAGAATTTTTATAACTTAATCACAGATAAAGATTATCAAGAGAGAACTGCTTATATAAAAGGCGATGACGAAAAAACATTTGCTCTTAGGACCAACAAATTAAAATATATTAATGATCTAGAAGAACAGTTATTATTTGATTTAGAAAAGGATTCTTTAGAACTTAAAAATATTATAACAGAAAAACCAGAATTAGTGAATAATCTTACGAAAACCTTTAATATAAAAATTTAAATAAAAAATCATTGTTCTAAAATCACATGAAACAATTTT
>JAHIUF010000041.1 GCA_018817005.1 Nanobdellota archaeon | reverse complement strand
CCTATGACACAAAGATTTATAGGCGATAATGTCGCATCCTATAATGATGAATTAATAAAAGTTGGAGCCGATGAACTCTACAAACCAATGTGCAGAGAACACTACAAATATTATAAAGAAAACAAATGAATAAAATTAAAAAAATTTATAAAACCTAAAGTCTAATTATAATTGGTGGTAACAAATGAACTCGTTTTCTCTAAAAGAAAATTATCAAACTATTAAAAAAACTTTTTTACCAGTTGTTCTTTCGACACTTCTTATGGTTGGAAGCGCATTTGCTCAAATAAGTTATAGAAAATCTTTTTCTGAAACAAGAGAATTTGTAGGAACACCGATTGTCGCAGATTATGATAAAAACCCAGATTTAGATTTCACACTTGCAACATATGAAGACGGAAAATATTTCAAAATAAGAGTTCACGAAGATAGTCACTGGTCAAATGATGATATTTTATGGGAATTAAGACAAATAGTTAATGAATCAGAAGATAAAAAAGAAGTCAGAGTTCTAGGTTATTATGATAGAAGAGGTGGGAGTTCAACAACAGAATATGGTGTTTTAAACTTAACAACGTTTGTGAACTTTAATGAAACAACCGGACATGAAGACGTTTACTTCACAGATCCTGAGCACTCTAACTTCTATGAAGATAGAATGAATATTAATTTTATCTATTATCCTGGACATCACTTTCATAAATTTATGTATCCATATAAAGTTAGACCTGCATGGGATTTTGACATGGATGGTATTCCTAATGCATGGGATGTTGACCCTTATCATTATGGACCTTGGACTGATATAAATAATAATCATATATGGGATTGGTATGATCCTATGTTTCAAAACCTTTATTGGCAACATTGGGGTTTAAACAATGATATTTGGATTGGTTGGTATTATGATTATCATCCAAGAAATGATTATTATAATCATTATAGACAAAAGAAAAAGGATTATGAAAATTCTACTGGCAGAACACAAAGAATAGCAGATAGACAACCGAAAAACAACAACCCAGAAAAAAACTTTAAATCACATAAGAGACCTGATGATTTAGAATCAAAAATTCAAAAAGAAGAGCAGAAAAGAAAAGAACAAATAAATAATCTAAAAGTAAAAAAACTTAAAGAACACAGAGAAAAAGAAGAAACAATTCCTTATAAAAAGCCTGAAACAAAATATAAACCTAACAATGATAATTATTCAAAACCAAGTAATAATTATCAAAAACCAACACCAAAAGAGAAGACCAAAACATATTACTCAAAACCCAAACCGAAAAACACTCCGACAAAAAAGAGTGAAACAAGACCTGTAATAAGTACTAATAAAACATCAGAAAGAAAAAGAACAAGCAATAACAATACGACAAAAAATAGAGATACAAAATCTGAACAAAGAAAGTAATAAAAAAAATAAAAGTTAATATTGAATGTGTTTTTCTGTTAATTCTTTTTGCAAGTCTCTTTTGTTCTTTAAATCAGGTTGTTTATTTACGAGTGTTTCTTCAAAAACAATTTCTGCTTCAAAGAATTTTTTCATCATAGGATTATCAGAAAGGTAAAGATTCATTGCACCTCTCAAACCTGGCTGTTTTGAAACTTCATCAACATATTCATTATATGTTTGCATGCCTGGTGATGCCGCAAATATTCTTCCATTAGCAAATCCAACCATTGGATGGTGTTTATCAAAACAGACAACTATGTCTGCATCTGAACCAATTGCCATTATCTGATCCATGGCTGGCAATAACTCATCTTTTCCGCCTTTGAGTTTGTGAGCAACATAAAGTTTTCTTCCATCATGTAAGAAATATTGTCCTTTTCCTTGTTCTGCACCTCTACTTTTAAAAGCTATAATGTTTTCTTCAGCTTCTACAGGAAACATGTTTTTCATTATAAATGCTTCATCTGTTAAAGGAGTTGATGAACCCAAATGATTTCCTGCAGCAAAAATTAATTTACCATCATTTCTTATTATTTTCTTCATGTATTTATCGAACATGTGTTTAATTTCAGATGCTTGTTGATCAATAACTGGTTTTACATTGTACGAATTTGCAACTTTTGCAAATTCACATAAAAGTTCAATCTTTTGTGTGTCTGAAATATTTGGATCATCTTTTATGTTCTTTGTAGTAATATCTATTTGGTGTTGCAATAAACCATAACCACTCTTATCACTATTATATTTACTGAATTTCAACGATCCATGAAGCCACTCACTTCCAAGAACATATTCCGGAACTCTTGTTTTCATCTGAAATGAAATAACTGCTTTAAGTATATCATAATTAGACAATCTTCCAGGATAATTTGGTGAACCAATATGTGCATCACCAAGTATGTGCATTTGATAAAGGTTTGGTGCATCAATTTTTTTGTGTTTGTAAATTTTTCCTAATTGCAAACTTTGTTCTAAGTCATTTACTGCCGATTCTAAATCTTTTTTTGTTTGCTCTTTCAAGTTTCCTCTTAAAAGCGTTTTCTTGTAGGTTTCTATTTGTTCAACTCTGTTTGCAACATCTATTAATAATTCTGTATCAAAATATGCAATTTTATGTTTTCCATCAGGATTAAGGGTATGTAAAACAGCACCCATTGCGTGTGGCTCTTGAGCATAAGTATTTGCAATCCAATTTTTTACAAGTCTATTTCTTATCATGTAATCCAAATTTCCTTCTGCATAAAATGATGGTTGTTTGATGAAAGTTGTTGTTTTAGAAATATCTGCATATTTGCCAAATACCGTCTCTTGTCTGTATTTTTCTTCGAATTTTGCTCTAAATCCACCTCTTCCATGAGCAGAAACATACACATCAGTATTTGTTCTACCACGCCCAACATCAAGATTGGCCTTTTTTAACATCAATTTTAGTGATTGCTTTAAAGGAGCAGCAGAATAAAGATTTGGGTTGTGCTCCATCCTTATAGTCCAACCATTTACTTCAATATCTTTTCTTGATTCTGGATGAAGTTTGAAATTAAATCCCCTGCCAATATTACTGTAGTGGTGTGCATATTCATTTGCAATAACATTCCAAACAATTGATTCTTCATCAGGACTTATTTGTATTCTTCTTGTAAATCTAAAGAACTCCGGAGCCTCAGATTGTCTCTTCTTTGCCCATAATCTGTCTTCATAATCTTTTATTTTTTCTGCTACATCCCCTATTTTTAATTCCAAAGTATTTACTTTATTTTCTAATTGAGTTTTTTTACTGTTAACTCTTCTTATAGTTTTAGAATTCAAGATAAAATCTTTAAAATCAGATCCATTATTTTCTTGTAGTTTGTTAAGATTTTCAAAAAGTCCTTTTTTATTAAGAACAAACTCTTGTAATTTTAATTGAAAACTAGAGTTGTCATCTTCACTTTCAGAATTCAACAATTCTGAGTTAAGATTAGATAATATTTCTGTTCTTTTATTATCAATTAAAATTTGTTTTTTATAATCTTCTATATTAACATTTAATTTTTCAATTTTATCTTTAATTGAACCGATATATTTATGGTACTCTTCAATTTCAGTTATTCTTATTTCAAGTAATTGTTTCATACTTTCTACATCTTCTTCACCATATAAAGCGTGAACTTGACCATTAAAGTTCGAACCTAAAAGATTTTGAAGCATTAAACTTGCAACTTCCTCTCCATCCTTTTTTGTTAGTATTTTATCTTGAACATGTTTTTTATAATAGTCTTGTACTTCTTCAGAAAGACCTGAATTTTTAAGTGCTTCTTCTTTTGCTTCTTTTGTTTCTTCATTTTGTCTTTCAGCAAGATTTTTTCCAAGAAGTCTCATATAACTAGAGGCTCGCACTGTATAAAACTCCGGAACAAAAGGCATTACACCACCATTTAAGATAACTGCATCGATTGAATCAATAAGAGGTTTATTACCATTATAATTTCTCTTCAATAATTCATGAAGACCAATTTCTGCCCTATGATCATGGGCTTTTGTACCCCATGCCAACTCTCCGAGATATAGTATCTTCGTTTCTTTTTTTTGTTGATTAAACGCTGCTAAATCTGATAAGTTTTTTTCAGATTTTGAATCTATCCAATAAACATTTTTATCATAAACCACTGATTTTGTTTGACCTATACAAACACCTATTTCTTGAAGTTTGGGTCTTAATTGAGAAATCTTTGTTTGCACATATGCATTAGGATTTTTTATTTGTTTCTTCCCAGAAAAATCCATTTTTTCAAATATATCTCCAGGTCTTCCTCGTCTATCAGATTCATAATAACCATAATGAAGAAGTACTTTTATCAATTTTTGTTCAAGAAGTGAAAAGTTTACCAAAATGCATCCCCCCTGTAAGTTTATTTACTTTACAGTAAATAGAAATACTTCTTCTTCTTTTAAAGTTTGCTATATATAAAAAGCAAGATGGAAACATATAGTTTAGAAACTAATGTTTGTATTGTATGTGTTTTAGTAATAATTAATTTTTTTTAAAATAATACTTGAAAAAAAGTACACATAGCTTTTTAAATAAAACATCATAACCACACAACTAATGACTAAAATCAATGTGAGCAACATGATTAAATTCTACACTTTATGCTTATTAAGTACTGGACCTAAACATGGTTATGAAATAATAAAAGAAACAACAACAAAACTCGACAGAAATGTTAGTGCAAGTCAAATTTATCCATTCTTAAAAATACTTCAAAAAAATGAATTAATAGAAACAAAACAACTCGGAAAAAGAGATAAAAAAAGATATGTATTAACACAAAAAGGTGAAAAATTCGTACGAGTTACTATGAATAAATTTGGAGAACTAATTAAAATAACAATCACACAAAAATTAAGTGTTTGCGCACATTGCGGATGTAAATTATATGAAAGCGGACACATAGAAGAAATAAATGAGGTTAACTTAAACTTTTGTTGCAAACACTGTGCAACAGCTTACAAAGAAGAACAAAGCATTCTATTAACATATTGATATTAAAAAGAATAAAAATTTTCTTCAAAAAAACAAGCTAACAGTTTTTAACTTTATTCAATGATTTTTTCAAGCTTTCAAGTTCAGAAAAAAATCTTTTTAGAGTTTTAGGAACATGCTCTGGTTGCGTATTTAAAATCTCTGCAGTTTTAGTCAACGCATCACCTGAAAAAGATTTTTTTGAAACAAGCTCTAATTCAGAAATATTAATTTCTCGTTTTTTCTTAAAAGTTTTTTTCGCAATTTTCCACTTTTCAAATAATTCTTGAGCCCTGAAAGGCACTTGACTTTTTTCACATAACAAAATCTTCGCGCTTTCAGATAAAAAAGAGTCCTCTTCTTTTTTAAAACTAGATGCGGCTCCGCCAGAAGCAAATTCAATTCTAATAACCCCATCTTGAACCTTAGAGGTTTTTAATATTTTTATTGACTTACATTCACCTGTGAGATTTAAGTGTGTTCCACCACAAGCCTCAACATCAAATCCTGGTATTTCAACGATTCTCAATTTTTTTCCAGGAACAGCACCACCCTGATAAATCGTAAATCCATATTTTGCTTCAGCAATATCTCTTGGTAAAAAAGATTTGTAAACAGGAAGATTATTCCTAACAATTTCGTTTGCCAAAGACCCTATTTTTTTTACTTGTTCATCTGTTAATTGATCATAATGAGTTATGTCAAGCCTCGCCTTATCTTCTGATTTAGAAGCACCTGCCTGCCAAACGTGTTTTCCAAGTATTTTTTTGCAAGCACCATTTAATATGTGTGTTGCTGTATGATGCTGGGCTAGTTGCAGACGTCTACTAATATCAATTTTTCCAACAGCCAAATTGTTTTTAGAAAGAGAAGGTTTTTTCTCAAGAACATGAACAATAACTCCTCCTTCTTTAAAAACATCTACAACATTAACACCATTTATTGTTCCAATATCGTGAAGTTGTCCTCCTGATGTTGGATAAAAAGCTGTTTTTTCCAAAACAACCATGTTATCAATAACCTTTAGAACAACAGATTTAAAATCCACATAATCATAACTGTCAAAGTACAAAGCCTTAGTGTCCAAAACATCACTTACAGGCACATCTCTAGATTTTCTAGTCTGAGTTTTTTGCTCGGAATGTTCATGGAGTTCAGAAAGTTTGGCATAAAAATTTTCAGGAATAACAATTTTTTTCCCAATTTTCGCAGCTTCAGATTTTACTTGTTCCGGATTTACACCTTGACTATCATACAATTCTAAAAGCTTTTTTTCAGAAACATCCGTTTTAATAACTTGAGAGATGATTTGTTTACTTCGTTTTTTATTTTCAAAATACTTTCTTTTTTCAACATTTAAAATCTCAGAAACACCATCAAGATTTTGTGAAAGCTCAGGAAAAATTTTCTTTAAATAAGAAGCATGCCATGAACAAATATCTGGAATGGACAAATTCCAATCATTCTTATCAATAAATCCTAGAGTGCGCCTCAAAAGCATACGAAGATTATAACCACCGCCAACATTACTAGGAAGCGCACCATCATTCAAAGCAAAAAGAAGAGAACGAGAATGTTCAGCAACAGAATATATTTCTGACATTGGAAGAATACCTGACTTAAGCTCAGAAACTGAAACACCAACTTTTTTTGCAACCAAAGACCATGATTTGTTAATGTTTTCTGTTTCATCAAGATTAAGCAGACCAGAATAAGGAACAAACCTTTTGAATAAATCATCATCCTTGTTAACGCCTGTTTTTTGAAGAAGTTTTTTGATAATTGTCGGAAATATTGCGTCATACATAGTGTTTGTTCCTTGACTAAACCAAGCATTTCTCTCCTGACCCATACCCATATCCAGAACCTTCATGTTAAGCTCTTTATATCCATTGTTTGTTTGTTCATAAAGCATGTAAACTTGATTTCCAAGTTCACAACCCCTTGAAAAAAATTCCATACAACAACCAAAATTTCCTCCACCAGCCCATGCGTCTTCATGAAATGTTACTTCATCATTAGAAAGACCTAAACCATTTTTAATCCAAGAATGAATGTGTCGAAAAACCTCATTTTGATCCCAATCTGCTGGCGGGACAAACATGTGCTGACCTATCATTACAAAGCCAGTATTGTGGCTTCCAGTAATACCAACATTATCAACGTCACCAAAACGAAGACAAAACTGGGGTATAATTAAAGGATTTGCTGGCGGCTTTATTTCCCCTGAAATAACATAAGGTTGAAATGCGGCAATGCTCGCATTAGTATACTCCATTGTTGGATTCCACCTGGACACAACAGGATATCTATTTATAGGTGTATAGCCGAATTTTTTAAACATTTTAGAAAACTTAGTCCAAACCTCAACATAACTCAAAGAATTTTTTGCAGGTGATTTTCCAATAAACCCAAACTCATTACTACAAGCAGGATCACCGCAAATAACTCTGTTTGTCGTTGTCCAAAATGGTTTTTTACAGGAAGGACAAATCTTTCTTTCAAAACCTTCACTTCTTAAAACATCAGTTGGATAAAATTTATCTGGATTTTTCCAAAAAATGGGTTTAAACTTCTTCTTTATTTCCTTGTCTGAAATCATGTATCTTCATAATGAGGAACACTATATAAATTTTTTTGAAAACAAAATTCTTAGTGTGACGAGAAAAAAAGAAAAGATTTTTTAATGAAACATGTTTTTTAAAATTTATGCTTCGAAGAATTGAAAAGAAAAAAGAAAAAAGAAAAAAAATCTTGATGGGTGGAGTTCTAGTGTTTCTCATGATATTCAGTGTTATGGGTATAATTATTGGCCGTCAGGATAGTCAAAAATTTGAGTATAATGGTTATAAATTCAAAACAGACGGTAATTTTTATGTTGTAGAAGTAAATAACGAATTGTATGGATTTAGTTTTTTTCCAACGCAAGTAGACTACCTGAATCTTTCAGAAGATGTTGTTAATATACTAAAAACAACACCTATGTTCTATATCACATTCAATCCAAACGCGCCAAACATTGATTTAATGTATATGGATATAATAAGAAAAGATTTGAGTGAAAAAATGGATAAAATTATTGTAAATGGAGTTTTAAGCGCATCTGCTGATTATGCATTACCAGTTTTAACTTGTCAAAACGCAACCACACACATACCAATGATTATTCTTAACTCATCTCAAGAAACAAATATAAAAACAAACAAAACTTGTATTGTTTTGAATGGACAAAACACAGAACTTTTAAGACTGAGAGATTTTTTAATGTATAAAGTTTTAGGTGTTATCGTATGACTAAACGTGTAAAAAAAAACATTAAAAAAACAAGCAAAAAGAACAAAAACCTATTCATTTTCATTCTTATAATAATTATTTGTTTTGCATTAGTTTCTTATTCTGAAAAAATAATAAAAAACAAAAAAGAAGATTATTCAACATACAATAATTTTCCTTTCCAATATTCTGAATCGCAAAAATTATGGATGACACAGTTACAAATAGGAATTCAACCATATGATATCCCATTTCACTATCATCCGAAAGACTTGGAGGATATTGTTGTTGAAGAAAATATTGAGGATAAAATTTGGGCTAAACCAAAACAAATATTTATTACTATGAGCCCCGATGTAACGCCAAATGAAGGCATTGCTGCAGTTGAAATAGCAAAGCTTACAGGCAACAGATATAAACTCTTTAATATTCCTACAAAAAGTGCATTAACAAAACCAAACAATCTTACTATAAGCATAACCTGTATGGATGCAAAAGAAGATGTTGTAGTGATTAATTTTAAGAAGAACAAGCAAAACATTGTTTATTCAAGTGGAAACTGCATACATGTTGAATATGTTGATAGCAATGAATCGATAAGAGTTGCCTCTGCTTTTGCATATCATATTCTTAAAATAATGTAAAATGACTCATTATTACTCTGAAAAACAAGATTCACCTTTAAATCTTACAAAATTTTTTGTTAAAACAAAAAAAGCATCATTTGATTTGTATAGTGGTTCAGGTGTTTTCTCTAAGAACAAACTTGATTTAGGAACAGATGTTTTATTGAATAATTTAATTATGAAAAATGACTGGGAAGTTCTTGATCTTGGATGTGGTATTGGTGTAGTTGGGATTTTTATAAAGAAACTTTTTTCTAATACAAAAGTCACTTTTGTTGATATAAATAGTAGGGCTTTAAAACTTACAAGAATGAATCTTAAGCTTCATAACTTAACAGGTAAAATAATTCAATCAAATATTTATGAAAAAGTAAAGGAACATTTTGATACAATAATTATGAATCCTCCACAAACAGCAGGGAAAAATGTTTGTTTTGAAATGGTGATGGGGGCAAAGAAACATCTTAAAAGAAACGGTGTTCTTCAGATTGTTGCCAGACATAATAAAGGGGGAAAAGTACTTTCTGAAAAAATGTTTGAAGTTTTTGGCAATGTTGAAGAAATTGCAAAAAAAAGTGGATATCGAGTTTATATCAGCAAACAAGAATGAGTTTTCTTTAAATTAAATTTGATTTATAACTCTCCCACACCAGAATTAGAGACTAAAACCAGTCTAATTCCTAAACCTAGTTTTAAAATAGCAGATAATAAAACCATGTGCTCTTTTCCAGAACCCGAAAACATGTTTAAAGCAACTTCAGTATCTAATATTTTACCTTTTAATTTATCAATTAACTCATTTTGCAGAACAAGCGTTTCTTTATTTGAATCAATGCAAATAAACTCAGCTGGTTTTGTTGAAGTAAACTTTTCTTTACCAAAGTCATTCGTTATAAGAAATATTTTGTCCCAATCTTCTGCATTTATGAGGCTTGCAACGTGTCCCCATGTTCCTTTACCTGTTGAAAGACAAGCAATTAAAACAGTCATGATTTAAAAAACAGAAATTAGTTTATAAATATTCTGGTGTGATTTTCGAAAAAAATTCAAGAATTTATGAATACACTTATGAACATCATGACGAAATGTTAAGCCAAAATCAAAAGCTTTAAATACTTGTAGCCACTCTATAAGAGAAGTAAAATGATGGTGGTAAATTATGGCTGAAGAGGAAAAAAAATTTTCAAAACAATTAATCGGAAAAACTGTTGTTTCTAAAACCGGAAAAAAATTCGGAGAAGTAGGAGATATCATTTTTGAAACTAGTTCTGGCGAACTAATACATTTGGTGCTTGGAAACCCAACAGCTTATACAGAAAAACTAGAACTTGAAAAAACAAAAGAAGGAGAGATACTCATACCTTTCAGCGCAGTAATCGCTATGGGTGATTTTCTGGTTGTTGCAGAAGAAGATATAGTTTAATTTTTTAAACTTGGAATTCTAATAAGTTCTTGAGCTAATTCTATTTTTATATTATTAATTGACTCATTATTTGATAAAAATTGTTCTCCATCAACAATAAAATCAAGGTTTTTTCCAGAAATAGATATTTCTTTTAAAGTTTTTACAAATAAATCTTTTTTCTTAAGTTTCTGACCTAGTAAAAGACTCATGAATTGTTTTCCAGCAGTTCTTGGATCTACAGACGTGCCAATCATGTAAAAATGATTTTTTTCATTATCAAATAAAGGTTTCATAAAAGGCAAAGGTTTTGCTGTCGTCAAAAATAAAAGCACAAAAAAATCTTCATTCATTATTCTTCCTTCATAATTCAAAGTCATATTTTTGTTTATATAAGAAACATCTTTTTTTTGTAAGGCAGAAAAAATGGTTTTTGAAACTTTCAAATGAGTCTTTCTTCCTGTTAAAAAGTCTCCATGTCGATTTTTAAACAAATAAGGCATTATTCCAAAACCTGCAAAAAAACCATAACAAATCTTTTGTGAATTATAATCAGTTATTTTCATTAAATATCTTGTTTGTATTAAAAATTGTTCGTTTCTTAAATAAACGATTTTTTTTAAAATAGAATAAGGACTTCCAAAAATATTTGTATCTCTTGCAAGAGCATTGGTGGCGCCTGCATTTAATGGAACAATTATAGGTAATTTTTTTTCTTGCTTTAAAAAATAATCAAGAACCTTTTGAATTGTTCCATCACCCCCATTTATACATAAAAAATCTTCTGAATCAATAACACTTGTGAGTTTTTCAACGTTTTCTTTAGAAAGAATTATTGATTCATCTTTTTTTTCTAAAAGAGACGATATCTCTCTCCAACGTATCAACTTGTTCTTTGTTGAATAATTATTTGAAACAAGATAAATTTTTCTCATTAAAAAAACAGAAATTAAAAATGTTTTATATACTTATAGTCCACCCCTAAAAAAAATAGAAAAAACGACTCTGTTCATAAAAGCAAAACTCTTATAAAGAATAATTTGTTCTCAAAAAAAGATGGAAATCAATAATTTCACGATTTGGACTGAGAAATATAGACCTAAAACATTTTCAGAAGTTAAAGGTCAAGAAGAAGTTGTTAAGAGAGCAAAAGCTTTTGTTGAACAACAAAACATGCCTCATGTACTCTTTGCAGGACCTGCTGGTGTTGGAAAAACAACTCTTGCACTCGTTATTGCAAAACAACTATTCAAAGATACTTGGAAAGAAAATTTGTTGGAACTCAATGCTTCTGATGAAAGAGGAATTGATGTTGTTAGAGTGAAAGTTAAAGATTTTGCAAGAACAAGATCTATTGGAAATGTTCCTTTTAAAATAATCTATTTAGATGAATGTGACGCTTTAACAAAAGAAGCACAACAAGCACTTAGAAGAACCATGGAAAATTACACTCAAACCTGCAGATTTATTCTCTCATGCAATTACTCATCTAAAATCATTGATCCAATTCAATCAAGATGTACGGTCTTTCGATTCAAACCATTAAAAAAAGAACAAATGATGGTTATTATAGAAAAAATTATGCACGCTGAAAATTTAAAAATTGACTTAGATGCAAAAGAAGCTCTCTATGAAGTTTCTGAAGGAGACTGCAGAAAAGTAGAAAACATAATGCAAAGTTGTGCGGCATTAGACAAGCACATAACAAGTAAATTAATATATGAAATTGCTAGTGTTGCAAGACCAAAAGAAGTTAAAGAAATATTACAATTAACAATAAAAAAAGATTTTTTAAAAGCAAAAGATAAACTTCTAAAAACAATACTTGAATATGGTCTATCAGGTTTTGACATCATAAAACAAATACAAAAAGAAATTTGGTCTCTGGAAATTGATGATCAAAAAAAGCTTGAAATGATGAAAGAATGTGGAACGGCAGAATTTAGACTTGTTGAAGGAAGTGATGAGTTTATTCAACTCGAAGCTTTAATAAGTACTTTTGCGTTGATAAACAAATAAAAAACACGCGCACATTATAACTGGTTAATTCTCAAATAAAATTCATTCACAGAAAAAGGTTTATGTAAAATACCTAAAAAATTTGGATAATCAATAGATTGTTTATCAACATCATAAGAACCAGTAATTAATATTATTGGAACATGATTGTTTTCTTGTAAATACTTAAATTTCGATATTAATTCAAGACCGTTCATACTACCTATTTAATAATCAACTGTTATTAAATCAATATTGAAAATATCCTGAGAAAGAGCTTCTTTTCCAGAAGAAATAGTTATGACATCATAATTTTTTACAGATAGAATCGATTCTAATAATTCCCTATTCGGTAATTCATCATCCACAACCAAAGCTCTTCTCATATTAAAAATAAAAAAAATTATTGCACAACATGTTTTACAAGTACAGTTGATGCAATTGTTTCCATATAATCATACTCGAGAGTTATGTCGACAATCTTAATCTTATCTGACTTTTCTGCTATAGTTTGAGTACACCTCACAGATTTTTGACCTGTAGACAGCTTTGTTTCTCCAACATATGCTGTAACAGTACCTGCAGAAACCACTGAGTTGCTAAGACCACTGCACACAAGACCTGAAAGACCAGTATCAACACTAATTTTTACTACGCCTTTATTTGCAGGAGTTTGATCACAACTTGATCCTAAAGCTGAAAGTTTTCCAGTCCCTTTATCTTCAAGATTTATAGTAAATGAAACTTTATCTTGTCCGGCTGTAAATTCTTCAAATCCAGTAACCTGAATTGGTCCTCCGGAATTTTCTACATTTTTTGAGCCAGAAACAATACAAACCTCATCATTGATTGTATCTAAAAGATTTTCTTTTATACAAAGCTTTGAATTTGCAAGAGTTCCATAACTATAACAAACATCCACTACGAAAGGAAATTCCTGATTTCCTGAAAGAACTCTTTGAAAATTCAATGTGGGAAATGTAACATATACATCTGGTGAATTGATGGCGTTGCCCGTATCTGGATTTATATCATTTTTTAAAATATCTTCATCAGGATTAACATCTGTTATCTCAGTTAAAGTTAAGCCAAAGTCTGCAGGATCAAATCCTTTTAACGAAAGAGTAATATTTTCTTTAGCTATTGCCCATTCTCCTTTATTTTTTATTTTTACAGATGTTGTGAAAAGCATTGCTGCGCCATCTATTACTTCCTCTGGTGGTTCACCTTCAATGAATTCAACAGCAAGACCTGTTGTTCCACCAATAAATGCTTTTGCATTACTGCTAGTTGACGATTCTTTTTCTCCACAAGCTACAAAAAGCAAAGATATAATCAACAAAATACTTATTAACCCTTTCCTCATTTTAAAAACCTCCTAATAACTAACTTTATGATTTAAGTTTAAAATATATAAATCTTTTTATTTTATTTCTACTTGAAAGTATTAAAAAAAATTAACTGAACATTTAACTAACTCTTTTTATATGAACAAACCTTCTTTGATTCTCAGAGTATCCATACCAAAGCTCTATGAATAAAGGCGCGGTGTAAGCTGATTTTACGGTGGCATATTCAAGTTCGTAAGTACATACTATTTTACCACGACCATCTCTGAGCTTTATTATGTTATCTTGCGTACAATCAAGTCTTTGCATGCTTCCCGCAAGCCTCACATCAGCAAGTATAATAACATCTTTATGTTCTGGACTCAACCTTCCTTGATAATAAGGATTACATCTCTCCAAATAACCAGGATGTATGATCTCACCTTTTCCAACATTATTTATGTTTATTGTAAATATTATTTTTTTAGGGGTGCTTTCTTGCTGAATACTAGTTATTGCGACTGGTGCACCCTGTGATCCTTTCATGTCAATCTGACCCGGAATACAAACTTTTTTTGATTCATCATAAGGATTTGGATCTATACAAATTACAGGTGTTGCATAAGTTGCGTATAGGTAACAAGCCTGAACTTGAAATGTTACATCTGTTTCATCCAATCCATTAGGCCAGGTATCTTTAATTTTACCATGAAATGTAATATAGTCCATTTCGCCACCAGGGTATTCATAATTGTCCGGTCTTAGCATGAATTCAATTCCTTGATTTGAAAAGTTAAGACCTGCCATAGTCATAAGCAAGGCTTTTCCATGATAAAAAGCACTTATATCCATGTTAAACTTGCTAAAATCAAGACTTAAACCTCCCTGGCCATCACGATCCCACATTAAATCTATATCTGGAAGGTTTTCCCAACCAAAAATCTGAAAGAGGTTGTTAATTTCAACTCTGTCAATTGCTTGTCTAGAACCAGGAGCACCAGAAACACCAACCCCTCCACCGCCAATATCACATGAAAAAAAGCCTGCAACAGTTGCAAAAGCATTTCTTAAAGAAGAAAGATCTCTAAAGTTAAAATCCATTGCACAATTATCAAACCAAGAGCCACCTGTAGGTGATATTAAAACTTCTTCAAATTCGATTAGGTTTGGATCATATCCTGAAACATAAATTCCTCCTTGTGTATAAGAAGCACCCTTGTTTTCAAGCATTACCTCAACAGAGAAATCATTATAATCATCTGTTAAAGAATCACTGTAATAATATAATCTTGGTGGAGGTGCATCTGGTTCAACAAGCATCCTAATACCCTCACTTCCTTGATAAAAATTTTCTGTTTGTGTGTTGGGTCTTGTAGTGTCACAAGCACCAATTAACAGAATAACCATTATTAGAGTTGTTAAAAAAAATGTTTTTCTCGATTTCATAATTCTCACCTTATACTTTTAAATATATAAAATTTCTTGTTTTTATTATTGATTTAATTGTTGTTCTTTTGTTACTCTTGTTTGTTATTATTTTGATTATTGTTATTGTTTTTGCGACACATTACAACAAAAATAAGGATCTTGACAAAGATCAATCCCGCCTCTAAAAATACATTGATCGGTGCTTTTTAAGTTTTGCATGGTGATGCAATCATTATCAGTACATGAACAAGTAAAGCCTTTTTTTACACCTGTATTTTTACAAACATCTTCAAGAGGGTTATTAGCACAAAACACGCATTTGTTAATGCAAGTACCTCCAACTTTTACCTGCCAAATATAACAATTAGTGACTGGATTTGGTGTTTGTTGATATGGAATCAATCTTTTGATATTTACATCTCGAGAAATTGTTGTACTATAAACATAATCTAGTTCAACCATTAAAGGAGCATAGTAATTAAGCGCCGCACTATACTGCGGATTATCAGAATAACATCTTGAAAATCCTTTTTCATTACGTAGAAGAATCATTTCAGGTTCACAAATCAAATCTTCATTTGTAAGTTTTGCACTTATTTTAACTTGATTCCATTTACTTCTTAAATTATCTTGCATTTCACAACCAATATTTTTTTGATTATCATTAACAGGACTAAGAACTCTGCCCGAACCTTTATTTTCAATACTCACTAAAAAAACCGGTCTAATGACTGTTCCTAAAGGTTGCATTTCAACAGCAACAGAATTAACTGCAACAGGCGCACCTTGACTTGAAAAAGAAAGATCCTCAGCAGAACAAACCTGTGATCTGGCATCGTGCGTTACTGAAGAAGTATCTATACAAATTTCTGTCACAAGAATTGTTTGATACGGATAACAAAGGTCAACAAAAACCATTGTCTGAGGATATTCCCTTGGACCTTCAACTTCTTTTACTTGAAATGTTGGTAGAACAAAAGATTTATCCTCCCCCTCTGGAAACAGATAAGATTTGCCATTTAACAAAACCGGTGAATTTAATACTTGAAACGGATCAGCATTTGAAAGAGTTGTTAGATAAAAAGAATCAAATGTTAAAGAAATCTTTCCGGGCTGACTAGAATTCACATTAAAAGCGCCTTCGTTTGAAACAACAATTGTTTGTGGAAAAGTTGATTTTTCATAAACCTCTAAAAAAAGACCCCCATCTAAAAATTCCAATTCCAAACCTTTTGTTCCTGTAAAATAATTAGTATCGCGATAATCTGAAGAAGTGCAAGCTGTAAATAAAAAAAGTAAAAAACACAAAACCAAAATTCTTATTATTTTCATTTTATTTTTAATAATTCGTATTTATTTTTCAACATTAATATTTGTATATTCTTGTACTGTATAAATATATTTTGCAATCACAACAAAAGTCTTAATGTTTTTTTGTCCTTTCCCAAGAAATTGTGAAGCAGTATTTTCATCTTGCAAGCTCATACGACAAGTAACAGATGTAAAATATTCTCTTGGATCAGTAACTTTGAATTCATAAACATTAAATTCCTCTTCAATTCTTGGACTATCTCTTGTTGGTTGTTTATCACAATTGATAAGTTTAATTTCTTTTGGTGTTCTTATTTCAAAAAGTTCTACTCTCTCAATTTTTCCTTGTGGCCACCGATTTTCAAGAGTAACACCAAAAGCAGGAAGTCCTTTAGGATTCTTTAAATCTACAACAATTGGTTGGTCTAAATCAATCATACCAATACCTATTGGTCCATTAGTATAAATTGGTTCAGCCTTTTTATTAATATCTAGTTCTGAATTAATATTCTTATTATTTTGAGAAAAACTCATATATGTTTCTCTATCGACAAATGTTTGAGTTAAATAGCCCCACGTTTCGAAATTAAAGGTTGATAAAAAAGATACTTGATGAGCTCCTTCTGGAAATCCATTTTCAAAACGACAACCAAGAGTGTTTTGTTCTTCATAAAAAATTTCCAAGGGTTCTGAAGGATCAATTTTTCCATACACCCCGTTATCTGCAAAACAAGCACTTTCAACAAGAATTCTGCCTTGAAAGCTTTTTCCTTGAATAGTTGCCCAAACGGAAACTGGTAAGCCTTCGAAAAATACTGGTGCAGAAGGCCTTACATCTTTCAAATATATTCCTACTGGTTCGTTCTGACCTTGCTCTACTTGGCCAGTGTAATAAGCTGAACCAATAGTTTGATTTATTGTTTGCTCTAATCGTTTAGGAATTGTGGATATTCCAGTCCATGCTTTTTTTATGGGTGCACCTGCAATTTCAACTAAATAATTCCAGCCATCTAGAGGATTTATTTTTCCACCACCCATTGTACTGGGCAAAACAAGAGATGAAGTTAAAGAAATTATTCCTAGAATTATCCATCCAGTAATATATATTTTTCCAATGACTTCTACAGGTCTTGAACCTTCAGGATTAAGCATTAAATAAATAACCCAAATAGGACTTGCAAGAAGTACTGCTTGCAAGAAATCTTGTTGAAAAAAGTTCGTGATTAAAGGTAGAAAAAAAGCAATTATTGAAATGAGTATATATTTTTTAGATTCTAAAAATGATGATTTATAAACAAAAAACATTGCAAAAAGAGTGAATATAAAATAAATCCAAAATACAGGATCATCTACAATAACCCTTGTTCTTAAAAATCCTCTAGACCAGTCTAAGATATGAATTACCACCGCTCCAATAAAAAGAAGACCTATATTTTTTACATCACCTGAAGGTGTAAGGCTGTTTGCAAGTGCTGACCATTTATTTTTCAAACCGTCAGAAGCAGATGAAAGAGCATTTGAACCAACATTAAGAGCTCCTTTTCCAAATTTAAGGGCTCCTTTTCCTGCAACAAGAGCTCCTTTTCCTGCTAAAGATAATGCTTTTTTATGAAGTTTTTCTGAATTTTCTTCTTTTTCCACTTCTTTAAGCTTTCGAAAAGCACCTAATCTTTCATCCGCAGAACGAGTTCCATCCTCTTTGATTTCATTTAAACGCTTTTTTTCTTCTTCTCGTCTTAATTTAATTTCTTCTTGTTCTTCCTGTTGTATTAGTTTACTCTTATTTTTTAATTCCTTATTCATCTCCTTTTTAAATGCTCTATTAGATTGTTTTATTTCCTGATTTTCAATGTTTTTTGAAACATTGTTTGCTAAAGCACCAACAGCCATTCCTTCAGGACCCATCATTGGACTAACAAAATTTATCGCATTCGAAACTTGGTGTACAGTCTCTTTTACAGTTTCTGAAAAATGGTTAGAGACGGCTTTTTTTACACCATTATGAACATCTGAATTGTGAAAATCTTTCGAGTTCAAATGACTCATTACTTCCTCTTGTGAAGAAATTCCTCGTTTTTTAAAATAATCATTAAGTTTTTGATTATACTTGTTTCCTATTCCTTTTATATGTTTTAAATCAAAGGTTGGTTCATCAGAATTAGCATCTACAGAAGGTTTTTCTTCTTCAGCCAAACTCGCTTCGATTTTTGCTTTAATCTTTTCAACATCTCTTTCAATTTCAGAGTTTACTCGCTCCAAATTCGCACCGCTCAGAACACCTTTATTTTGCCCTTTAGCCTCTTCAAAACGCTTTAAATCATTTAAATCTTTTAAAAGATTCACATCAATTTTGGCTTTAACTCCTTCAATATCTTTATCAATTTCAGAGTTTACTCGCTCCAAATTCGCACCGCTCAGAACACCTTTATTCTGCTCTTTAGCCTCTTCAAAACGCTTTAAATCATTTAAAAGTCTTGCTTGTTCATTTTTGTCCATTTTTTGTTTTTTTTCTTTTTCAATTCCTAATAAGTCACGCTCTTTAAATCTGAATCAACCAAACTTGTTCATCTCCAGAAACATTTTTTCTGTTTTAATCCTCTTCTTCAACTTCAATAAGCATCTCTCTTATTTCAAGTAAAGTTTGAGGTATTATCTCGATTGAATTGGATCCGCTGAGAACATACCAATCAATCTCTCTTTCATATTCTAGTTCATCTGTTCTAAGATTAGTTCTGATACCATTAATCTTTATCTCAGCTCTTTTTTCTTCATTGTCTACAAATGATAATCTTAGCATTATGTTGTAATCTTCTTTCAGTTTCTCACCATCCTCATCAAACAAATCTTCATCCATGTCAAAATAATACACCGGATAATTAAGTTCTTTAAGTTGTGTGCTTACACTAACTCTATCTATAAGATATGAACCTTTTGATGTTAAAAATCCCAATTGATTTTTTCCTTCAAGTAATAAATTCTTATCGAGAATTAATGAGTTGTAAATTCCACAATCAGCTGTTGATGAAAATGTTCTTACACCATTTAATTTTATTATAAGTGGACCAACAGTATCTAAGTCGCAGTCTGCGTAAAATCTTAAAGTGCTATCATCCATATTTAATACTTCAACATCAGATAAATAAAAGAATTGAAGACTTTCACTTTGAGAAAGATCAGTCACATCTGCAGTTATTAATAGATTTTCCATTGAGTATTCATTTATTTTCCAAAATGCAATTCCGGTATTTGAAACTTTAAAGGAAAGAAGGTTTTTTGATTCTAGATATTCTTGTGACAAAGAAATTGGCTTTGCAGTTCCTGTGTTAAGATCTGCACTGAATATTTCATGACCATTAAGCGTTATTATCAATCTTCCTCTTGCTTCATTCAAATTAAAAGATAATAATGTGTTTTTTGTCAAATCCTTATTAATTTCAAAGGTTAAGTTTTTAGATATCTTTTCAAAAGAACCCGATTTTACATATAATGAATTAATCGATTTAAGAATAATTCCTTCAGTTTGAGTAATTATACGAAAAGATGGGATGTCATGTATTTTATTGTCATACCTCAAATAATCCAATCGACCAATGTGTTCTGATAACAAAGTCGTATTAATGTCCAAATCGTTATTGTTGTCATCATCAGATTCATTGTCTTCACCAAGAAGTTCTGCTCTCTCACTTGGGGGTAAAAATAAAATGTAAAGAATAATTAATAAGCCAATTATAATCACTAGAGCTCCGGTGTTTGATGCACTTTGGCCTTTCTTTCCCGACATATGGTTAAATACTGCAATCATCATATTTAAATTTATTGGTTTTATAAAAGGAAAAGATAAAAACTTTTAAATCTCAAAAAGTTCAGTAGTATTAATTTAGTATTATATTATGAAACTTATAAAGAAGCAATTGAAAAAAGGAGAATTAACGATTCAGGTTGAAAATATCAATGATTTGTGGTATCTTAGCCAATTAATCGAACCAAGTGATTTTGTTAAAGGTAAGACTGAAAGAAAAATAAAAATTGGATCTGGCGACGATAGAAATGTAAAAGTTGTTAGAAAAACGATGTTTTTAGAATTACAAGTTGAAAAAGTTGATTTTCATCAGTATTCTGAAATATTAAAGGTTTTAGGAATCATAACCCTTGGTCCAGATGATATTTCCAAAGGCAGTCATCATAGTTTTAATGTGGAAGTAAACACAGTTATCACCATAAAAAAAGAGCAGTGGCTCAAATTTCAATTAGAGAGAATAAATGAGGCAGTACAAAATATAAAAATTAATTTGTTAATAGTTGTTTTTGATAGAGAAGAAGCATATTTTGCAAAGCTTAAAAGTCAGGGTTTTGAAATCATTGCTCATCTTGTTGGCGACGTACAAAAAAAAGATAAGAATCATATCGCAAAAGGTGGATTTTACAAAGAAATAATAACTAAAATTGAAGAACTTGAAAAAACAGATGGCTTTGAAACAATAATCACTGCAAGCCCTAGCTTTTGGAAAGAGTATCTTATAAAAGAATGTTCTGAAGAACTGAAAAAAAAGATTATCCAATCAACAGTTTCTAGTGTGAACAAAAATTCAATTAATGAAGTTATAAAAAGACCTGAACTTCAAAAGGCCCTTGAAAAAGATAATGTTTCAAAAGAAATTAATCTTATTGAAAAACTTCTAAAAGAAATATCTAATGATAATGCTTGTTACGGATTTAATGAAACAAAAGAAAAGATAGAGGCTGGTGCGGTAAAAGAATTATTTGTTAGTTTCTCATATATGCAACAAAGAAAAGAGAAAGGCAACTATATAGAACTGGAAAAATTGATGAAACTTTGTGAAAATATGCAAGGAATCATTCAAATTATAAGTTTTGATGAACCTTCAAAAAGATTAGACTCTTTATCAGGAATTGCAGGGATTTTAAGATGGAAGAATTAATCTCAAATATAACTAAAGATATAATTTCAAAAAAGGAATTAAAAAACCTTGATGAACAGTTTGTTAAAACCAAACTACTCTTGTTTTTAAAGAAAAAACCTATCTTAAAAAGAAAATTAGAGGAGAATAATTGTAATAAAAAAAGTAAAGAATATAAATTTGTTATAAAAGAAATGAGAAAATCGCTTCGAGAAATTTATGGTGTTTTTATAACAAAAGATTACTCAAAAAAAGACTTTATTTTAAACGAACTTAAAAATGCAAAAGTAAAAACTGAACGAGAACAGATTATAAACAAATTATTATCTTTACATCAATCATCTAAAGAAAGAATTCCTATTTACTCAGAGGTTTACAAACAAATATTCGAAATCACGGGAAAACCTAATAAAATTCTTGATTTGGGGTGTGGATTAAACCCCTTAAGTTATCATTATCTTGGTTGTAAACCATATTACATCGCTTCAGACATGAACATAAAAGATACTGATTTTTTAAAGAGATTTTTTGATCAAGAAGAAATAACAGGAAAAACAATTTCTTTAGACTTAACTACAAATTATCAAGCTCTTGAAAAATACAAAGTTGATGTTTGTTTTATGTTTAAACTTCTTGATTCATTAGAAACTGTAAAAAGGAATCTTTCAAAAGAAATCATTAGAAAAATAAATTCAAATTTTTTAGTTATATCCTTCTCAAAAAAAACACTTGGTGGGAAAAAAGTTATTGATGAAAGAAAAAGATCATGGATTTATAAAATATTAAATGAAAACAAAGTTAAATATCAGAAAATAGAGTTCTTGAACGAGTTCTTTGTCGTCGGAAAGATAGAATAATTAACAGTAAAGTTTATAAATATGCTTGTTTTGACTATTAGAAAAGCGTAAAAAATAGTAACATATAAATAGTAGTTATGCGTTTTTGAAATTAAAAAGGGGTGATTAATCCTACTTTTGGAGGGGTTAGAAAAATGATAGTAAAAGAAGAGTTTCTATCGAAACTACGGAGATATTTTTCGTTAAATCTTTACGAAGTAAAGATATGGGCTGCACTGTTATCCAGAGGTGTAAGTACTGCTGGAGAACTTAGTGATATTGCAAATGTCCCGAGGAGCAGAAGCTACGATGTATTGGAAAGCCTAGAAAAAAAAGGTTTTGTAATAATGAAAATTGGAAAGCCAATAAAATATATAGCTGTTCCACCAAATGAAGTTGTAGAAAGAGTAAAGAAAAACGTCAAAATGGACGCAAATGAAAGAATTGATAGACTTGAAAAGTTAAAGTCTACTGATGTTTTAGGTGAATTAAACTCATTACATACACAAGGTGTGGAGCTTATAGAACCATCAGATCTTTCAGGTTCACTTAGAGGAAGACATAATCTTTACAACCACTTAGAATTAACTATAAAGAATGCAGAAAAAACTGTAACCATAATGACTACATCTCAAGGACTGTTAAGAAAAGCCGAAGGCTTAAAAGCAGTATTTGAAGAAGTCAAAAAAAGAGGTGTAACAATAAGAATTGCAGCACCTCTATCAAAAGAAACACAAGAAGCCGCAAAAGCACTAGCTGGACTTGCAGAAGTTAGACATACAGACAAAAAAGCAAGATTTACAGTTGTAGATGGCAAAGAAGTTGTGTTTATGGTTATGGATGATACAGAAGTTCATCCAACATATGATATAGGTATCTGGATAAACACACCATTTTTTGCATCAGCTTTAGAAGATTTATTTGAACTTGCTTGGAAAGCAATGAAGCCTTTAAAAAAGGCTTAATTTTTTCTTTTTTCTAAATATTTATATACTATAATTATTTTTTTAAGATAAATATGAACATAAATACAATCATAAAGAAATTACACCCCTTAGAAATAAAAACACTTTCACATCTTAAAAAAGAAATCTTGTTCTCAGAATTACAAAAAAATACTGGCTTAAAAGAAGTTGAAATCACAAGAGCCATACAATGGCTTGGAAATAAGAATATTATAACAATTGATGAAGAAATAAAAGAACTGATTGAATTAGATAAAAATGGTGTTAAATATAAAAAAGAAGGTTTGCCTGAAAAAAGATTTCTAAAAGCAACAAGAAGTAAAAATAAAATTAGTGAAATAAAAAAAGAAGCAAAACTTGAAGATGAAGAAATAAATATTTGTATTGGTTCCTTAAAAAAAAAAGCTGCAATAGCAATAACTAAAGAACAAGAACTAATAATAACATTAACAGAACAAGGGAAAAAACTGTTAGAAAAAGAATTTCTAGAAGAACAATTCTTAAAAAAAGATTTTCCAATAGAATTAGACTCTTTAAAACCTGAAGAAATATTCGCTTTTGAAAACCTAATTAAAAGAAAAGAAATAATAAAAAAAAATGTTAAAAAAATAAGAACAATCAAACTAACTATTCTTGGAGAAGAAGTAAAGAAAAAAGGTGTTTCTACAAAAGAAGTTATTGAACGTTTAACTCCAAAAATACTTAAGGATAAATCCTGGAAAAACAAAGAATTTAGAGCTTACGACGTCAGTATAAACGTTCCTAAAATAACTAGGGGAAAAAGACATTTTGTAAACCAAGCAATTGATTATGCTAGAAGAATCTGGCTTGATATGGGCTTTGAAGAAATGACTGGAAACCTTCTACAAACCTCCTTTTGGAACTTTGACGCATTATTCACAGCACAAGATCATCCGGTAAGAGATCTTCAAGATACTTTTTTTATCAAAAAACCAGCAACAGGAAAGCTTCCAAAAAAAGAATTTATTGACAAAATAAAAAACACACACGAGAATGGGTGGACTACGAATAGTAAAGGATGGCAATATGAGTGGGATGAAGAAACATCAAAAAAAAATGTTCTTCGAACACACACAACCTGTCTTTCAGCTCAGACTCTTGCAAAACTAAGTAAAAAGGATATTCCAAAAAAATTCTTTGCTCTAGGAAAATGTTTTAGAAACGAAACCTTAGACTGGTCTCACCTTTTCGAATTTAATCAAACAGAAGGAATTGTCATAGATAAAAACGCTAATTTCAGACATCTCTTAGGTTATTTAAAAGCATTTTTTAAAAAAATGGGATATGAAAAAGCAAGATTTAGACCTGCATACTTTCCATATACTGAGTTTAGTGTTGAAATAGATGTATTACACCCAATTCATAAAACCTGGTTTGAACTTGGAGGTGCAGGCATATTCAGACCTGAAGTTGTAAAACCCCTTCTTGGAATTGATATTCCTGTGCTTGCTTGGGGGCCTGGATTTGACAGAATAATACTTGAATTTTTCAAAATAAATGATATCAGAGAGCTTTACAAAAATGATTTAAAACAATTAAGAGAAATAAAAGATTGGATAAAATAAAATGCCCACAGTAAACCTTAATTTAAAAGTATTAGAAAAACTTATTGGAAAAAAATTATCTTTAGAATTACTTAAAGACCGAATTAGCATGCTAGGAACTGATCTGGACAAAATAGAAGGCAACGAGGTTGTTGTTGAAGTTTTTCCAAACAGACCAGATATGCTTTCAGAACAAGGATTTGCAAGAGCTCTTTCAAGTTTCATAGGAGTAAAAACTGGATTAAAAAAATATTGTGTGAAAAAACCATTAAAAGATTATCAAGTAATAATTAATGATTCTGTAAAAAAAGTAAGACCATATACTGCTTGTGCAATTGTAAAAAATCTTACTTTTAATGATGAAAAAATTCGTGAGATAATTCAAATACAAGAAAAATTACATGTTAGTCTTGGACGAAACAGAAAAAAACTCGCAATAGGTATTTATCCATTAGAACAAATAAAAACACCCATAACATACACTGCAAAAAAACCTAATGAAATAAGATTTCAACCATTAGAATCACCAAGAGAAATGACTGGTCTTCAAATATTAAGTCAACACCCTGCAGGTAGAGATTACGGACACCTTTTAGAAGGAAAAGCTGTTTTTCCAATTTTTATTGATTCAAAAAATGAAATACTATCTATGCCACCAATAATAAATTCTCATAAAACCGGAAAGATTAACGAAAACACAAAAGAAGTATTTATAGAATGTAGCGGTTTTGATTTTAAATCTTTAAATCAATGTTTAAATATTATTGTGACTGCACTTGCAGATATGGGTGGAGAAATCTATCAAATGGAACTTTTATATAAAAAGAAAAAGATAATCACACCAAACCTTAATCCTGTCGAATGGAAACTAGACCTTAACTATGTAAATAGATTGATTGGACTAAAACTTTCTGAAAAAGAGATAAAAATATTGCTTGAAAAAATGGGTTTAGGATATGAAAATAAAAAAGTACTTGTTCCTGCTTATAGAACTGATATTTTACATCAAATAGATATTGCAGAAGATATTGCTATTGCATATGGATATGATAATTTTGAACCTGAAATTCCAAATGTTTCAACGATTGGAAAAGAAAACTCATTTGAAGTTTTTAAAAGAAAAATTGCAAACATCCTAGTGGGAACAGGCATCTTAGAAACAATATCTTATCATTTAACAAGCATTAATGAACATAATGAAAAAATGTGTTTTAAATCAGAAGTCATAGAGTTAGAAAATCCTAGCACAAGCGAATATAGTGTTTTAAGAAGCTGGATTACTCCAAGTTTAATGCAAATATTATCTAGAAATACAAACAAAGAATATCCTCAAAACATATTCGAAATAGGGACTGTATTCAAACCAAATACAAAAGAAGAAACTAATGTGGAAGAAAACTCAAGGCTGGGAGTTGCTTTATGTGGCCCTGATGTTAACTTTACAACTATAAAACAGATTCTTGACATATTATTTTCTGCCTTAGACATGACTTGTGCTATTGAAGAAACAAAACACCCATCTTTCATAAATGGACGTGTTGGAAGAGTTTTTGTCGGAAAAAAAGCAGTAGCATATATTGGTGAAATTAGTCCCGAGGTACTTGAACAGTTTAATATAGAAATGCCTGTTTCTTGTTTTGAACTCAATCTAACTAATCTTATTCAAGTAATTAATAATAAATAATTAAAAATAGACTAGGTGATAAATAATGAATAGAAAACTTCAAATAGCGGTTTTAGGGTCAAGCAGAGCAATATGTACTAAAAAAGCCTATAAACTTGCAGAACAAGTTGGTGAAGAAATAGCATTAAATAACTGTATAACTATCTCAGGCGGCGGACTAGGAGTGATGGAAGCTTGTATGAAAGGGGCTAAAAAAAAAGGAGGCACAACTGTTGCAATCATTCCTTGGGAAAACATCCATAAATCAAATGAGTATTCAGATATTGTTATTGCCACAGGTATTGGTTGGAGCAGAGATGCAATAAATCTTAATTCTTGTGATGGCGCAATTGTTGTTCATGGAGGTGCTGGAACTCTTAATGAAGTAACCTATGGCTACATATCAAAAAAACCTATTGTCGCGCTTACATCAAGCGGAGGTACTGCAGCAGACATTTCAGGAAAGTATTTGGATGTAAGAAAAAATGAAAAAATCATAGGTGCAAAAAATCCAAAAGAAGCAGTTGAAAAAATATTAAAAATAATTGCAAAAAGAAATGAACAAGGATTAGTATTTTCTGAATTTGATAAAGATTTGCTGATGATGGAAGATAAAGAAGATTGGGAAATAATTATTAAAAGGAAAAAAAAAAAATTAAAGAAACAAGAATAAAAAAATCACTTCTTTTTTTCAGTTATGACTTTTTTCTTGACAGTTGTTTTCTTTACCACTTTCTTTTTTTCTGGAGTTGATTCTTTGGTTGTTTTAACCTTAGAAGCTGTTTTTTTCTCTTCAGTTATATTCTTTACAACTGTTTTTATCTCTGGCTTTGCAGTATTTTCTGATGCTTCTTTATTTCTAGGTTCTTTTTTCTTCTTAAATTTCTTTGGTCTTTCAGAAGCTTTTTTTGGCTTTGTTTCTTTTATTTCTAATTTAAGTTTTTTAAACTCAGATACAACATCTGCGTGTGTCGCCTTTGCCTTTATTTTCAAAACTGTTTCAAGCGGTTCTAAATGTTTTAGGTTACATTTCTTTCTTCTTGTTTGACCATCTATTAAAACAAAGTTTCCTTCCAATATTTCAATAACAACACATCTTAGACCTGCGTCTCTTCCAGCAATTTTAACACATAATCTTCCTATTTCAAAAACCATTTTTTCCCTCCCTAATCCTTTAAGAACGATGATTTGTCGCCAAAGCATCTAAGATTAGTTTCTTGTTTGCGAAATTATCTTTTTTCTAGCACATTTTGTGCACAATACACCACCATAAGGTCTTTCTGGACGTTTCTTAGTTTTAGGCATGTTTTGCATCTTATAAGGTCTTTCTCTTGGAACACCTTTTAATAAAGCATCACATCCGCTGCATTTTGCCTTTGATGGTTTTCTTTTTTCATAATGAAGAGTTGTTCTTTCACCTGGTAGTTTTTTAAAAACTCTTCTTAGTGTTCTTGATTTTTCTTTTCCTCTTGGCATTTTATTGTGAATAAAGTATTTATTTATAAATCTTATGTTGGGTTAGCTTATTTTGAGTAATTTCCTTAAAACCGTGCTAAATAACAATGAAAAAAGAATATATGTTCCAATCCAACCAGGACTCCAACCAAATATTTTGAATGTTCCTAAAGGTTTTACAGGGCTATTATGTATTTCCAGTTTAGAAATGTCTGAATTCTTTAATATTTCAATTGGTTTTTCATAATTCTGAGTATTTGTAATCAACAGTTTTTTTTCATATTTACGAGAATTAAAAGTGAATTCCAATCTATATTGACCTTCATCACCAATTAATTTCCAAAAAATTTTTCCATCTTCTATCTCTTGAATTTGATTTGAAATTAGAGTGATGTTTTCTTCAGGAAAAACCTCAAGTGAAGCTTCGCCAAAAGTTCCTGGCTTAAAACTTGCAGAAACCATGAACTCAACCCCTGATTCTATTGGAAGATATGCCATATGTGCATTTAACCAACCAAAAATGATGATGATTGGTATAAATGTATATAAAGTTGGCTTAAATGAATGTTTCATATATTCCATGTTTTTTTCCATTATTTTTTTTTGATGAGCCATTGCTTTTTTAGGATCATTTTTAAACTTCTTTAACTCGTTTTGCAAAGATTTCATTTCAGATTTTAATTTCTTCATTAAATGTTGATCTGTTGCGTATTTATAGACTAATGTGATAAGTAATGTTAGCATAAAAGAAATAATTAATATTGACCAAAAGAAGCTCAAATTAAGTAAAGGACGAAAAACTGGATCAAGAAAATTTTCAAACATACTTATCGCCCCATGAATTTTCTTAAAGCAGGATTCATATCCATCATATGTTGCTGTGCAATTTCTTCGTATAGCTTATATATGATCATTACTGTTAATAGTATTCCCGTGCCGCTGCCTATTGCGCCTGTAAGGTCTGCAAATGCTGCTAGAAGCCCTACTGCAAGACCACCCATAATTGTTAAAGGACCAATATATCTATCAAGAAGTCTTTCTAACACTCTTTGGTCTTTTCTAAAACCAGGAATTTGTAATCCTGAAGACATTATTTGTTTTGCTTGAGATTTTGAATCAAGACCTGCTGTTTGAACCCAAAAATAACTGAATAGTACTGAACCACCCATAAAAAATAATAAGTATACGCCTGCTTGTCCTAATGATACTAATGTTAAATTTCCTCTTATTACTTGTCCAATAATGTTTGGACTATAAAGCCAAGCTGCAAGTCCTGAAACTGGCGTATTCCCTGCAAATCGACCTAACAAGGGCACCCCAACATTATATAACAACCTCGCAAATAATTGGACGTTCGCCACAAGAGCTGCTGTAAGAATTACAGGTATGTTGCTTGTATAAAAAAAGTTTAAAGGCCATCTAATTCCATGTCCTCTTATTCTTCCAAAACTTAAAGGTATTTCTACTTTCATAGCTTGAGTGTATACTGCAATTAAAAAAACTAAAATTGTAGCGACAACTGCTGAAAGCATAAGACCTGCTGTTAAAGGATCTCCTGCACTTAATGATTGAAAAAATGCAGGAATGGCGCCTGTTGCAATTTCCGGATTGCTTGGGCTTGGAAGAAAGTTTAATGCTCTGACAAATATTGTTTGTGATACACCTGCTGCAATAAAAAGACTTATTCCTGAGCCAAAACCCCATTTACTGACAACTTCATCCATAAACATAATCATAATTCCACCTAAAAATAGTTGAAAAATAAGTATTCCTTTAGATATTCCTTCAGCCGGAGAAAGACCACCCATACCTACATAAATCGCTGCTTCTAATATTACAAATCCTATTGCTAGTAATTTTTGTATTCCTTGAAATCTTTGTTTTCCTTCATGACTAGTTAAGTCAAACTTAACTATTCCTGAACCGTTTAAAAGCTGTAAAACTATTGATGCTGTAACTATAGGTCCTATTCCAAGACTAATTATACTTCCAAAACTAGCTCCAAGTATTACTGATAAAAATTCGAATTGTTGAAGAGCATTTCCACCTAGACCGTATAGTGGAACTAAACCAAGTATGAAGAATAAAACTAAAGTTATAAGTGTCCATTTTAGTTTTTCTTTAAATGCAAGCCTTTTTTGCTTTGGGGCTGCGACTTCTGGAAGATTGTACAGAAGCTTTTCTAAGAATGACATTTTTAATTCTCGGGTGCCTGCTCTTTTGTTTTTGGTTCTTCTTCAGCCTCACTGTCTTCTTCAATTTTCTTTTTAGGCTTTGCTTGAGTTGCTGTTTTCTTGATTTTCTTTTCAACCAAGAGTTTAACTTCTCCACCGGCTTTTTTTATTTTTTCAATTGCTTTTTGTGATGCGTATTCAACTGAAATATTGAATTTTTCAACTACAGTTCCCATCGCTAAAAGTTTTGTGTAACCTTGAGATTTAAGGTTTATTTCTGTTGAGTTGAACTTATGTAATTCTGAAATATTGATTGTTTTCTGGTGTTTTTTTATTGATTTAAATCCTTTTGCTCTACCATAAGCATCTTTTTCTTTCCAGAAACTTGGTTTCTTGGCGTCTCCTCTTTTTCCAGATCCTGCTCTTCCTCTTCCGCCTCTATTGCCTGCACCTCTATGTTTTTTTTTAGCTCCCCAACCATGTGTGTGGCTGGCTCTTTGTCTGGAATTTTTTTTTCTTTTGTTTTCTGTCATAATAATCACAACATTCTTTTTAGTAAATCATTAATTTTTTCTTTTCTATATCCAAGAACTCCTCCTTTCGTAAAAGGCTTTTTGGTTCCTTTTCTTTCAAAACCACCTCTTGGTGGATGTAAATGAAAATGAGATTTTAATTTGCCTTTATTGTTTGGATCTTCTTGTCCTCGTTTATCTATTAATTCTTTTAATGTTTCTTTTGATATTTCTCCATACGTTACAAAATCTTTAACTTTATTAAGCATACCTAGTTTTTCTGGTACTTTTTCAACCACAACACAAGTATATTTTCTTCTTAAACGAAGAAAATTTAATGTTTCTTTCATATCATATGTTAAACCTATTGTTGTTCTTATAAGAATAACTGCTAATAAGTCTTTTTCTTTTTTTTCTTGTTTTGGTTTAACTGTTTTTTCTGTTTTTTCTTCAGTCATTTTTATTCTTTTTAGACTTTTTGTCATCTGTTTTTTCTTTTGTTTTTTCTTTTGATTTTGATTTTGATTCAGTATTTTTTGTTTCTGCTTCTTTTTTATCAGTTGTATTAACAGCTGATTTTTCTTCTGTAATATCTTGTAAGACTTCAGGTTCATCTTTTTTCACAGAACCATCCATTATTGATAGTTCTTCTAAGTGTTTTGTTTGTATTTTCATTTCTAATAACTTCTTTAATGCTAATTCACATGCTAAAATAAGATTTATTTTGTTTTTTGTTTGCCCTTCTGTTTTTGACCAAACATCTTTTATGCCTGCCAAGGATAATACTTTTGCGCATTCATTTTCAATACATAAGCCTTTTCCTTTTGGTGCAGGAATTAGTTTTATTTTTACTGATCCGCATTTTCCTTCAACGGAAAAAGGGATTGAATGAGGTTCATTGCAACTACATTGCCAAGATCCACATCCTCTTCTGATTTTGAATATATTTAATTTAGCCTTTCTTTTTGCTTTTTCTCTGGCTGGAACAGTCTCTTTTGATTTACCATATCCAATTCCTAAGTGTCCATTTTTATCTCCGACAACAGCCATTGTTGTAAATTTTGGTTTATTTCCTTCTCTTGTCTTTTTTTGGGTTTGTCTAAATATTCTTCTTTGTCCGCCACCAAATTTTCCTTTTGATTGACCTATTAATAATAAGTCTGATTCTAAAGTGAGAAGATTATCAACTATTTCTGACTCAAGTATTGTTTGTCCTTTATTTAAAATTTCGTCTATATCTTTTAATTCTTTTTCAAAAACTTTTCTACCAAGTTCAGTTTTTGGTTTCCATATTCTATTGGTTTCTTCATTCATTTTATTTCAGTATTTTTATTTTTATTTGCTCCAAATCTTTTGAAATGTTTTTCGGATCCACCTTGTTTTTCTTATACTTTGAAAAATGGTCTGGATTTTTTGAATAATAATCATTTATGTGCTTTCCTTTTAACCTATCTTCATTAGGCATTATTTCTTCAGAAGCATTTATAGATATGCCTGCTTCTTTTACTCCTTTTAATGTTGCATACAATTTTGATCCTTTTATAGATGTTTGTAAACCTAAATCTAAAATCGCTTCTTTTATCTTCTTTTCTTGAGCTTTCTTTCCTAAAAGTAAACCTGTAAGGTATGCTGCAGGAATATTTTTTGTTGAATAATTCCAACCCAGTTTTTCTAATGCTTTTGAACTAACACCCACAATAACTATGTCTCCATCAGGTTTATAATCAACAAATTGAGCTAGTATGTGCTTATTGGTTTTTCTAATTATTAGTCTTGTCTTTTTACTTTGAAGTAAAATCAATCTTTTTTTATAATTGGTTTTGCCTTCTCTTTTTCTTTGATATTGTAGTCGAGTTTTTTTTCTATTCATTTTTTCTTGATTAAATTATGTTCTTCGAGGTATAGATTTATATGTCTTTTACTTCTGAAAAAATTTCCTTTTGATTTACGGTATAAATCTGTAAATGTTTTTTGTGAAATCAGTTGATTTATTTTAAGACTCTTTAAAAGTGCTCTTTGAGTTCTCATTTTAGCTTTCCAAATATCTTTTTTCGAAACTCGTGATGTTTTTTTTCCTTTTTTAGTTGAAGGTCCTTTTCTAAGTCCTTTTCTTTTCTGAGCTTCCTTAACTCTAGTTCTTCCTCTAGAGGTTTCTTTTCCTTGAACTTTTTTTATTACACCTTCGGAAACTAATGATCTGATGTCTGTTTTTGTAATTGCTTCTTTTATGTCTTCTAATCTTCTAACATCAAATCGCACTTTCTTTGAAGATACTCGTAGTACGTCTGCTGCCAACCGTTTTTGTACTGTGAGCTTCATTAGTTTTCCTCCGACTTATGATTTTTAATCATTATTTAATTATTTTTTTGCGACAATATTTTGTCTTGTTCTTTTTTTTCTTGAATTTTCTTATCTTCTTCTGATGATTCTACTTCTTGTAACCCTGTTTTTTCTTTTTTCTCTTTGTTTTCTTTTTTAACTGTTTCTTCTATCGTCTTTTTTTGTTTGACTTTTTCTACTTTTTCAGATTCCCTTTCCTTCTTTTGAGTTTTTCTTTCTTCAAAAGACGTTTTAATCTGTTCTATTTTTTTATCAGCATTGAAATTGATTATTTTTAACCCTAATTTTTTTGCTTCTTCTATTAGTTCAACTTTCTTTTTAGAACCTACTTTTCCGGAAATAATAACACCATGAATTTCTTTGTTTAAGTTTTTTAATTCAAAATTATTTCTAACATTTACAGGAACAAATCCATCGGGACTTAAACCTCGCACTTTACTTGGAGTTTTATATCCTTCTTTAACCTTTTTTCTATAACCTTTTTTTTCAAGTCGCATCTTGTTATGAAGGCCTCTTGGTTTCTTCCATTTATAATCAAGTCTAGCCTTTTTATGAGCATCTGTCTTAATGAAAAGTGGTTTTTTCTTTTTCATAACTTTTCTGAGTTTTAGTAGTTCTTTCATTTTATTTTAAATATTTAATTTTCCTGTTTTTTTGGTTTTTCTGTTATATATATTCCATCCTGAAATATTCTTTTATCAAAGCCAGGTCTCTTTGTGAGTTGTTCAATTTCTGCTGCAACCTGACCTGTTTCTTCTTTATTTAATCCTTGCACTATAACCTCTGAGCCATCAATTTTGACAGTTACTTTTTGAGGTATTTTAAAAGATCTTGGTACTTTTTCACCTATAAAATTCTTTATTTCAAATAAATCTCCTTTAACAGTTACATTCATAGGAAAGTGCCCTGAACAAATCTTTAATTTATAAGTGAAACCTTCAGTTACACCCACCAAAAGATTTTTTAAGTGAGCGACAAAGGAATAAATTATTTTCTTTTCTTTTTTAGTTGCTTTTTTTACGGAAAACGTTACAGTATTTTCATCATTGATTATTTGAATTTTAGGATGATATAATTTTTTACTTGTTTCACCTTTTGGTCCGGAAACTTTGAATAAACCTTTATCTACTGTTAAGGATACTCCTTGCGGAAATTCAATTGTTTCTTCAAGTATTTCTTGTTTCATTTTAGTAACAGTATGAAATTAGTTTTCCACCTATTTCTTTCTTTTTTGCTTCTGTATGAGTCATAATTCCTTGACTTGTTGAAATTATTATTATCCCAAAATTTTTAGCCGGAAGATATCTTTTTTCAAATTTTTCAAAAGTTGATTTTGTTATTTGAAATCTTGGTTTTATAACGCCCGTTTTATTAATATTTCCAATAAGATTTATTTTAAGCATGTTTCCGTTGCTAGTTTTTATTTCTTCAAAAGCACCAATATATAAGTGATCTTGCATTATTTGCAAAACAGTTCTAATAATCTTAGAGTTGTTTTTTGTTATTAATTCTGTTTTTCCTAACATTGCATAATTCTGAATGTGCGATAGTACATTTGATAGTGGATCATTTAAACTCATTTTGTCACCTTTTAGCTATATTTTCTAAATCCTAATTTTACTGCTATTTCTCTAAAACATTGTCTGCATAAATGTAAACCATATGAACTAATATGTGCTCCTGAACGTCCGCACCGCCTACACTTTTCTACTGATTTTCCAAATTTTCTTTTTACTGGAACATTGTGTTTCAGGTATTTCTTATACTTTGCAGGTTTCTTTTTTATTTGTGTTAGGATTTTTTTATAATCTGATGTTGTCATTATTCTTCACCAACTTTTGCATTAAATTCTTTTTTAATAAAATTAATTGCATCTTTCCTTGTTATTTTATGACTCAAAGGTATTTTTCTCTTCATTAATTTTCTTTTCTTTATTCTAAATCCTGGTCTTTCTAATGTTATTGATGCTTGTAAACCCATCATTCCAAGTTCTGGATCATATTTTGTTTCAGGTATGTCTATGTATTCAAGTATTCCAAATGATATATTTCCAAAATCATCAAAAGTTGTCTTTGCTAGTTTGTTTTCTTTGGCTTTTATGAGTCTTTTTAAAAGGACAACTGCGGGTTTTTTTCTGATTGTTATCTTACAACCAATTGGTAATCCTGGTCTTAAACCCCAACCAGCAATTCTTTTTTGAGTTATAGTTTTAATTGGTTCAATGCCTGTTATGTGTTTGAGTAGTTTTTGGGCTTTTTTCAGTTTATCCTGATCTTTTCCCGCACCCACATTTAAGGTTACTTTCTCTATCCTTATTTCTCTCATTAAATTCATTTTAAACTTTGATTATTGGTTTATCTTTTCCTATTACAAAAGCATAATTTTTTGTTGTTTCATACTGTTTTTTTTCATATTCAAAGATAATTTGATTACCTTTGAAATCCACAATTTTTGCTATTTTTCCTATCGATTTTCCTTCTACAATTAAGATTGTTGATCCTTTTTCAAAGGGTAAAATCTCTCGTATTTGTTTTTTTAATAAATCAAATATGATTGTGTCTTTTGTTTTATAATTGTCTTTTTCAACAACCACATTATAACCATTTGAAAGATTAATTTGAGTTTTTCCCTTTGCAATATTTGTTTTATTCATTATCTTCGCAAGAGTTATTTGCGCTTCTGATTTATCTATTTTTAATACAAACAGTTTTCCTTTTTGATTTATTAATAATCTATAGTACTCATCTATTTTTGGTATTGCAATTACATCCATTATTCCAACTGTTTTTCTTACATCTTTTCTTCTTTTATTATTGACAAAAAGTTCTTGATTATTAAGTATGTTTTTTGCTTCTTTTCTTGTTTGTGCTTTATTAAGTATGTTTCTTAAACATAAACCTAAAGGTAATGATAATTCCATTTTATGAGCACCTGGTTTTGCTCTTGTTACAAACACTGATTCTTTTCTATTTATTGGCCAAGATTTAGGTGCAGTTATTGTTTTTAAGTGATTTTTAACCATTTTTCGTTATCTCCTTTTTTGGTTTTGATTCATTTTTAGTTTCTTTAACTTCTGGTTCAATTTTTTGTTTGGTTTTTTGAAATGATAATTTTTTAAATCTTTTTTTATCGTCCGTGTTTAATTCAGTTATTAAAAGATTTGAAGGATTTATACCTGGAATTATTTTTGTTCCATCTTTTTTTGTTAAGTCTATTTTTGAAAGAAAAACCATTTCTTTTTTCAAATCAACTCTTTCAACTTTTTCTTCCCTGCCCTTATATTTTCCTCTTAAAATCTTTACTTTGTCACCAACTCGCACTCTTACATTTCTCTTATCATACTTTTTTTTAAGTTCTGAACTTAAATGTACGTTCATAAACTTACCCCTTATATGAAGTGGTGCATTATACCTATACTTTCTTTGCTTTCTAGGTTGTTTACTTTTGTTCCAAGTTTTTGAAAATGCTTCTTTCATTTTATTTATTATGTGTTTATACTATTATGCTTGCTATTTTCGCAACACCAGGCCATTTATTACAAGCTTCTTTTGCAATTGGTCCTTTGAATATTGTTCCTTTAGGGTTTCCTTTGTCATCTTTTAAAATAACAGCTGCGTTATCTTCAAATTTTATTCTTGTTCCATCAGGTCTTCTGTATTCTTTTTTTTGTCTGACAATTACTGCAAAAACTACTTGTTTTCTCATATCAGGTCTTCCTTTTTTTACGGATGCTTGTATTAAATCTCCGACACCTGCTGCAGGAACTCTTCCTTTGACAGTTTTATGTCCTTTTACACTTATTATTCTAATCAACTTAGCTCCTGAATTATCGCAAGTAGGGATTTGCGATCCACTTAATAATCCTTTAACAATCGTTGCTTTAATTGGTTTCATTTTGATTTATTATTTCCATTACGACAAAATTTTTTGATTTTGATATTGGTCTAACTTCTTTTATAACTACTAAATCTCCTTCTTGTGCTTTTATACAATTAGGATTGTGAGCTTTTACTTTTGATCTTCTTTTTTCATATCTTTCATATTTTGGAATGTATTTTCTTCTTTCCCATTCTACTGTCACTGTTTTATGCATTTTATCACTTATAACTTTACCTTTGAAGGTTCTGCCTCTTACACTTATTGTTCCATGATACGGACAGTTTTTGTCTTCACAATTTTTTTCTGAGTTTGTTTTTTCCATTTTAGTTCTTGATTTTTATTCTTTCTTCGGGTTTTTTTATTATTTCGTTACCGTTTATGATTTTATTTTTAATTTTGAAAATATTTCCTTTCTTTAGTATTATTTTGATTTTGTCTTTTGTTTTGATTTTGAAAGTATTTTTTGTTTCGTCAAGGATTTCTCCTTTCAATCCTTGTAATGTTTGATTTTTGGTTTCAATCACTTCGATATTGAATCCTATATATTCCTCCTTGAGTTCGTTTTTCATAGCAATTATCTATGTTTTAGTTCTATTGTTTCAGGTGCGAAACCTAAACTTATGAGCTCGTCTTTAATTTGCTTTAAGTGGTCTCCTTGAAGTTCAATGTATCCTTCTTTTGCTGTTCCTCCACAAGCAAATTTACTTTTAAGTTTCTTAGCCAGATCTTTCATATCGATTTCTGTTTCATTTATCCCTGTTATTTGTGTATATGTTTTTCCGAACTTTTTCTTTACAAGTTCAGCTAATATTTTCTGACTCTCTTTTGCGATTGTTTCACAAACGCAAAGCTCTTTAGGCAACCCGCAGGTGGTGCATATTTCACTCATTTTGTTTTTGTAGTGTTTTTATTTTTGCTAAAATTTTCTTTAGCTGTTTTACTTGTCCTGGATTTTTTAATGTTGTTCCAGTAGCAACTTGAGCATTAACTTTTATTAGTTCTATTTCTACTTCTAAGTATTTCTTTTCAAGGTCTTCTTTTGTTAATGATTTTAGTTCTTTGAATTTCAAATTGTCACCATTTATTTCTTCTTTTCAGTTATGTTCTTGGAATCTTTTTTGATCTTTGACTTTGTTTTTGTTGATGTTTTTTTCTTTGAAGTTTTGTCGTCTTTGTTTTCCTTTTTTGTTTTTGGTTCTTCTTTTGTTTTGTCTGCGTCAGTTATTGGTTGATCTAGTGCTGCTTCTAATTCTTTTTCAACAACTTTTGATTCTTCTCTTGACAACTCTTCTATAATTTCTTCTTTTTCATCTAATAAGTCTATTTTATCAGGTAACTTGACATCAGGAAGCATGAGACTTACTTTTATACCTACAATTCCCGTTTTAAGTTTAGCCACAGTATATGCTTTTTTCACGCCCACAATTGATATATCACCACATTTTTTTAAGTAACCCATGTAAAATCGCCAAGATTTAGCTCTACTACTAGGTATTTTTCCTGAAATTAATATTTCCACACCTAATGCACCTGCACCCATTATACCTGACATTGCTTTATGCCCAACCCCTTTAAATCTGGCTGAACCGAATCGTTCTAATGACCCTGCAATGAACTCCGCTATTATGTTTGCATCAAGGTGAATTTCTTTTATTTCTTCTATTTCTATTTGAGGATTTTCTAAATCAAAATTTTTTTTAAGGTCTTTTGTTAATTGGGTTATGTTTGTTCCAGATCTTCCAACCACAAGTCCTGGTCTGGAAGTTGAAATTATTATTTTTTCTCCTAGAGGCGTTCTTTGTAATTTAACATCACTAAGTCCAACTTTTCCGAGTTTAGTTGAAACAAATTCCTTTATCAGAAATTCTTTGATGTTATTAGCAACAAATTTTCTTTCTATCAAATTTTCGCCTCCTTGTTTTCATTTTTATTTTTAGTGGCTTGTTTTTTTTGAGGTAATGATTTAATTTCAGAATCTTTTAACTCTGTTTGTTTTGTTTTTTGTTCGTCTTTATTTTTTTCTTCAACAACTTTTTTTGGTTTTATTTTTTGTTCTTTTTCTTCCTGAAGAACAACCTCTATATGTGTTCTTTTCATTTTAATGCGTTTTTTTCTTCCATGGTGCCATGGTGAAGATGCTTTTTGTGCTGAAATATGTATTATTTTCAATGATTTTCCTAAACCTTTATTTTTTGCATTACTTTCTGCAGATTTTAAAATTTTCAAAATCTCTGTTGCTGCAGAAATAGGAAATTTTCCTCCTGCCATTCCTGGCTTATGACCTGCACCTGTTGTAAATCTTTTGAAAGGTATTGGTTTTTTCAGCGTAATTGCTTCTCCAAGGATTGTTTTTGCTCTGTCAATTTTTCTATTTCTTATATATGAACAAATTTCAATGGCTTTTTTTGTAGATAAATCTAAATCTCTACCTACAGCTCTTGACATTGTTTCATCAATTTCCTTGAATGAATAGTTGTATTGACTCATTTTTATCTTACTGATACACTAGAGCTTGATTTTGTTGCACCAACTCCTGGCGCGTTATGTGCTGTTCTTTTTCTTGTTAGCACAAATTCTCCTAATGCATGACCCATCATTTCTTCTTGTATAACGACCATTTCAAAAGATTTTCCGCAATGAACTCTTAATGTCTTTCCAACCATTTGCGGTAATATAATCATTTGTCTTTCGTGAGTTTTAATATCATTTTTTTTCTCAAGTTTTTTTAACAGTTTTTTTTCATTATCAGTTAAACCTCTTTTGAGTTTTCTTCTTTGAGCTGCAGGCAATATTTCTGAAAGCTCATTTAAAGACATCTCTTGAAGTTCTTCCAATTTTTTTCCTTGATATAAATATTCTTTTGCCAATATAAATCACCTATTTAACCTTTAGTTCTACCTGTTCTTCTAGGATGTAGCTTTCCTACTTTTCTTCCTGGTGGAGCGTTTTTCGGAGCGATTGTTGGTCTTCCTTTAGAAGATGATTTACTTCCTCCGAAAGGATGATCTACTGAGTTCATTGATGTTCCAGAAACACTTGGCCAGTATTTGTTTTTTGCTTTCATTGCTTTGTGTTTATTTCCTGCTTTAACAAATGGTTTTTCTGTTCTTCCTGAACCTGCAACCATTCCAATTATTGCTCTACAATCAGGATGTAATTCTTTTTGTTTTTTTGATGGGAGTTTAATTATAACTTTATTTTTTAATCTTGAAATAACTCTTGCGGCAGTTCCTGAAGATCTTACAAGTTTTCCTCCATCTCCTGGCGTAAGTTCTACACAAAAAATACTTGTTCCTTCAGGTATTTTCTTAAGAGGTAAAACATTTCCTACAGAAAGTTCTGATTGTTCACCAATCAGAACTTCATCATTTACCTTTATACCTTCTGCTGCAATAATAAACCCTGTTGTTCTGTCTTCGTACGTCATTTTTAGTAATGGTGCTGAATGACCTGAACATTTGATAATATCTGATATTAATCCTTTGGAATAAGATGGAATTTTAGCTTGACCTTTATATCTAAAACTAGGCGCTCTATATCTTGGACTTGCTTTTCCTCGTTTTTGTTGTGTTAGGTTTTTTCCCATTTATTCATTCCCTGCTTACATTAATCCTAATTTTGTAGCTAAATCTATAGCTGGTGTTTCTGGTAAAAATTTTACATATGCTTTTTTCTTCCCAGATGGTGTTATTAAAGTATTTATTTTTTGAACTTTCACTTTAAATTTTGTTTCAAGAGCTTCTTTTATATCTCTTTTAGTTACTTTTCTTTCCACTATGAATATTAATTTATTTTCTGATTCCATAAGTCTTATGGATTTTTCTGTTGATAAAGGATATTTTATTATGTTCATTTTTTAGCATTAATTGTTGATTTACTTTTTGGTTTTGTTGTTGATGGGGCTTTTTTTGTTTTTGCCTTTGATTCTTTTTCTTGTTTTATTTCTTTTATTTGCTCTTCTTCTTTTATTTCTTGATTTTTTTTGTAATTTTTTGTGAATAATTTTTCTTTTCCTAACTTTGTTATTGCTGATTCAGTGTATAAGGTTAATCTTCCTGGATGTGTTCCTGGAGCTAAAAGTTCAACATTTATTTTCTCAATTTTTTCTACATCAAACCCAGTTAAATTTTTGGCTGCCTTTTTCAAATTACAGTCTTTTGAAATAACAAATAAAGGTCCTGTTTTAGTTTTGTATTTTCTTCCTCTTAATTTGCCTTTTCCTGCATTAATTGTTTTTACTTTTACACGTTCTAATTCTTGTTCGAAACCTAACTTTTTTAGTATTAAGCATAATTCTTTTGTCGTGGATATTTCTTCAAATGCATCTTCAATTATAAAAGGATAAGCTTCTGGCACTTTGTGGCCTCTTTTTTCTACAAGATCTTTTTTTAATGAAGCTGATAGTGCTGATCTAATTGCTTTTCGTCTTTCTTTTATGTTAATTTGTTCAGTAATAATTTTTTCAGCTTTTGGAGGGTGTGCTCTTCTTCCTCCAACAGTTCCTGGAGCAAAAGCACCAACCCAATTCATTTGAGTTCCTCTTCTTGAAAGAATCTTTCTTGGAACTCTGGATATTCCTTTTCCGTAAGATCCTCTGTAATCATGTCTTCTTCTTGAAACTTTTGCTGAAGCTCTTTTTCCTGCATCAGGATTTGCTCCATATGGTTGTTTTTTATTAGATTGAATTACATGAACTGCTCTTTTTATAAGATCAAGTCTTACTGGCTCATAAAACTGTTCTGGTAACTCAATTGATTTAAGTTCTGTTTTTGATAAATTTAATACTTTTAATTTCATTTTATACCACAATTGTTTCTATAATTGGTAATGAAGGTTTATCTTTTGCTCTTATAGCATTTGTTAATATTATTAGCCTCTTTTTACTTCCAGCGACTGATCCTTTAACTAAAATTATTTTTGATTTTAATTTTCCATATTTATGATATTCTTTAGAAGGTAAATCATCCGGAGACATTATTTTTAAAATTTGTTTATTATACTCTGTTCTTTGATGAAAGCCTGTTTGACCTGCTTTTGGAACTTTCCACATCCAATGTTGTTGACCAATCCAACCACCCATTGCTCCTGGTGCTCTTCTTCCTTTTTCAGATTTATGACTTTTCAAGCCAATTCCAAACCTCTTTACAGGCCCTTGAGTTCCTTTTCCTTTTGTGACTGCATGAATATCTGTGTATTGATTTTCCTGAAGAACTTGTTCAAGAAAAATTTCTTTATCTTTGTTTTCTTTAATAAAAGACAATTTTTCTTCATCTGTTCCTCCAAGATGAACTTCAAAAAGTTCTGGTTTTTTCTTTCCGAAACCTGCTAATTTTGGTTGTGTATAAACAGTTATTGTTATATGAGAATATTCTTTAGGATTTATTTGGTCTAGTTCTTTTTCATTAGGGGTTGTTTTTATTTTTCTTCGAAGTTCTTTTTCTACTTTAAAAAAAACCTCTTTTGCTATTTCTCTTCCATAACCTTTTTTCTTATAAAATCTTGCTGAATTAATTTTTATTGGTGGACACTCAATAATTGTTGCTGGTATTGCAATTTGATCTCCGCTAGTTGTAGAACTCTTTCGTGTATCTGTTGCAATTACATGTATCATACCTACTTTGTATCCTGCAAATCCTAATGGTTTAGTTTCTTTCGCATCTGCCCAAAAACGAACTTTCGCATATTGTCTTTTAGCTTTCTTTCTAGGTGAAAACTGTAAACTTCCATATCTTGGTCTTCCTGTTTTTACCATATCCTATAAAAAATTATTTGCTCTTCTAACCTTTAAAAAACTCTTTAGAATCAGATATTTATCTGTACTGAAAAAGGTTTTTTTTCAGGCTGAAGTGTTTATAATGCGAATTTATATTCTAAACTCGAATACTCCGAGAAAAAGTATTTTATTTATAAATCTTCTGTTTTGTTTTTTCTCTTTTTTTTGTTAAAAGTTTTATTCTTTAATACCTTTATTTTTGAATATTGTATGGGATTTTTTATTTTTTGACAAAGAGGTTCAGGTTTACATACCCCAAATGCCTTATAATAAGCTAAATTATTACAATTTGGCGGTGGCATTTTATCCTTTTGCAATTTTCTATATCTTAACTGCCCTTTGAGAATTGTTTCTCTGAGTGGTTCTGAATTTTTTTTATTCCACTCTAAAAGTCTTTTTTCTATTTCCTCTATTGACCAACCAACACTTAATAAAAAGTTGGAAAGAATAAATACTGCTCTTTTTTTTCCATCTTCTAAACCTTCTAAAATTTTTTTTATACAGGGAGGGAATAAGTCTTCTGAAATTGCAGATGTCAATTCATCATACTCTTTTTTATAACTTCGTTCTTGATCATCTTCAACTAGTTCATCGTTTATTTCAAAATCAAAAGCCTGAACTAAAAGTTTTGTTGCTTCCTTTCCAGAAACATTTCTATCTAAAAAAGAATTTTTTGGAACAACAAAATCTGGTTCAGCGTCTTCTTTTCTAAATTTTAAAACATCTTCTTTTTTTATGGGTATTGACACTAAACCTGATTTTTCATGGAGAGAGTAAGGCATTCTGTAAAGATGTCTTTGAGAAATTAAAATAGTATCAATATCTAAAAATGGTTCTGCATCTAGTTTTGGTATTTTATCTCCAAATTCTACTTCTTCATATCTTGTTATTTCTTCTGATTTTTTACCAGTTTTTCTTATTACTGCATTAAAACTGCCTTTTTCCAGTTTTATAATGGCTTTACTAACTGGCTCTTTTATTAAATATTTTATATATGTTGCAATTCTTCTTGGGGCCTCGGGAAACAACTCTTTTATATCTTGTCCATTAACAGATTCTGGAAATGCTTCAAAAGGAACAGCTATATGAAACCCTTTATTTCCAGAATATTTACAAGTTATTGATTTTATTCCATGGTGTTCTAAAGCTTTTATTGTATAATATGCTGCGAGTTTGGAATATTCAAAAAAGTGACAATCTATATCTAAAACTAAATCCCATCCAATTCTTAATTCTGTAAGATCCTTTGCTATGGAATTTTTAGTTATTTGCATAGGATTTTTCCATAATTCTTCCGAACAATGAAATGAGGATGCTCCTCTTTTTGCATGCTCTAAAACATCATTTGAATATATTAAAACATCTGGTCTTTTACCAAAACCCTTATTTCTATATCTAACAGCGATTTCTTTATTCTTTGCAAAACTTATTATTGCGTTTCTTATATCCTCTCGTTTATAGAATTTAAGCGTTTTGCTTATAAGCATATGTTTTGTTAAATCTTTCTTGTTTATATTTTTTTGCAAAGAAAATTTAAGCTAATTAACCAAAACATTTAAATTTGAAAACTGTTTAAAAGGTGAAATGATTGTTGCTTATATGCTTATTAGAGCAAAACATGGTAAATTAAAGATTGTTAGTTCTAAACTTAAAGAATATCCTGAAATTGAAGAAATTCATGAAGTTTATGGTCGATTTGATATAATTGCTAAGATTTTTGTTGAAGATGAAATTTCTTTAAAGCAGTTTATCCAAAACAAAATTTTTATTGTCGAAGGAATACATGACACAGAAACCTTGCTTGTTTATGATAATTTATCTTGATATTCAGATTCAACAACTTCTTTTATTTTTGATGCTTTCTTATTTCCTATAAATGCTATTTTTTTTAATTGTTCTTCAGAAGCATTTATCACTTTTTTTACAGATTTAAATTTTTGCAGAAGTGGTTTTGCAAGAACAGAACCAACTCCTGGAATTGCACTTATTATATACTCTTGTTGTTCTTTTAAAGATAAAGGTTTTGATGTGTGTGTTTGAAATTCTTTCTTATTTTGATCTTGTTCCCTTTTGGCAATAATATACATTAGAGCGGCTGATTCTTTATAGTTATTTGTTTGAATAATTGGAATTCTATAACTTATAGCTATAGTTGAAAGCATTCCTCTAATTGCATTTGGGTGTATGTTTCTTTGAGAATAAATATCACTCTCCCCTTCAATTATTAATAATGGTTTTTTATATTTAATAAGTTCTTTTAACTGAGAAAGAAGCCGCCCGTCTATTATTGAATCTACAAAATCTTTTTTTGTTTTATATTCAATAACTATGTCTTCTGATAGTAAGTAATCACCTATATCTAAAGTTGTAAATTTTATTATGCATCCAAACTCATTTAATTCTTTTATAACTTTAGATCCTTTCTCTCTATGGTCTACAAAAAAAGTTGTTTCTTCATTTTCTTCGTTTTTTTGATTAAGTCGCTCTTTATCCTCAAAATCATTTAAAGATTTATTGGATTTATTTTCTATTTCGAGAGCAAAGTTGTTTGTTGAAAAATTCTCTTTTAAAGATTTTAAGATTGTGTACATTCTTTTTTCTTTATGATGTGCAGACCACCTATACCCTTCGTCCCTAGTGTTTTTTGTGACTAAAATAATCACTCTTCCTTTTTCTTGTCTTCCAGTTCTTCCTCTTCTCTGTATGTGTCTTATTGCAGAAGGTGTTGGTTCATAAAAAACAACGAGATTGACTTGTGGTATATCTAAACCTTCCTCACCCACAGATGTGCTTATTAAACAATTAAATTCATTATTCTTAAATTCATCAAGAATTTGTTTTTGTTCTTTTTGAGATATTCCTAATCCTTCTTTTTTTGCCTGACCAATAAATATTTTACTTTTTATTTTAAGTTCATCCAGAATTTTTTTTATTTTAATTATACTGTTTCTGTATTGCACAAATAAAATTATTTTAAGATTTTTATTTCGTTGAATTTCTGTCTGTATTAAATTCTTTAAAGTGGATAATTTTGGGTGTTCTTCCCCTCTATCTAATAAATTGTTTAATTTAATTTCTGCTGAACGAAAATTAATATCTTGAACAAGGTTTTTAACAGCCTTCACATTTGAAGTTTTGGCTTGTTCTTTTAATTTTTGAAAATATTTTAGAAGTGAATTAAGGCCTTGTGTTTCTAAAAGTTCAAGTGCATGTTGAACTTTCATTGCTTCTGCCAATAAACTTATAGATTTTAAAATATTATAATCCTTTTCACCTTGTGCAATAAAACCTTGTAATTGTCTTTGAAGTTGTATTAATGCAACCCTTGTATAGTTATTTACATTTCCATTTAAATGACCTAAATTCTTCATTTCAGAAAGTTTTGTTTTAAAACAAGTTTCTAAAAAATATTTTATTTCTTTGAAACTTTCTGGAAAATTCACTGAAATCCAAGTTATATCTACTTCTTGTATGTATGGTTTCATATCAGGGTCAGTATCAGTTCTTACTTCTATCGATTCTATAAACAAATTTTTACATACTTCAGCTATTGTTTCTTTGTTAGAACCTGGTGATGCTGTTAATCCTAAAATTCTTGGATATTTTGCTTTTTTATAATATTGTTTTGCTACGAAAACATAAGCATAATCCTTTACCGCTCTATGTGCTTCATCTACAACTAAAAGACTTACATCTTCAAGAAAAATATTTCTTCCTAAAATATCATTTTCAAGACCTTGTGGTGTACTTACTATTATTTTTGCAGAAGTCCATAATTCGGCTCTTTTTTTTGGCTTTACAAAACCCGTAAACAAAACTATTTGTTCTTTGTTTAAAGTTGTGTATTTATTTAGTGTTTGAATGTGTTGCTCCGCTAAAGGTCTTGTTGGTGCTAAAATTAAAACTTTTGAATTAGGATAATTTGTTAGTCTGTTTGCAATTAAAAGTGTCGCAATAAGTGTTTTTCCCATGCCTGTCGGAAGAACAACTAATGTGTTATTTGATACTGCTGTCGAAAGAATTGTTTCTTGATATAATCTTGCCTTAAAATCTTTTAACATGAACTTTAGAAATAAGATTCTTCTTTAAAAAGTTTTATAAGATTAAAATAATTAAAAATAAAAAAATAAGAAGGAATTATTTCCTTCCTCGAGCCATTTTAGCTCTTGAAACATCTCCGTTTTTATCAACGAAGTATAGGTATCCGGATTCTTTTCTAACGCCTGCTTTTGCTACTTTTTCAGGTTTTGCTTTTCCTTTTTTTCCGCCACCTCGAGCCATAACTGCTCTTGAAACATCTCCGTTTTTATCAACGAAGTATAGGTATCCAGCTTCTTTTTTAACACCAACTTTTGCTACTTTTTCAGCCATTTTTTCACCCCGAAAAAAGAACTTTAAATTCTTTCTTCATTTATTAAATTGTTTTTATAGTCTACAAAAAGCACGATAGTTTATAAATTTTTCGTAAAAAAAAGGCTTTTTTCCGTCTAAAAACTTATTTTTTTAAATGTGGTTTTATTTTATTTTTTAAAAGAAAACCAGTGATTATTCCTAAAATAAAGATTATAAAAATTAAAAATCTGTTCTTTCCAGTGCCAATTAAAAACCCTAATACAAACCCTATTATTATTATAAAAAAAGGAAATGAAGGTTTTTTTACATTAGATGATAATGAAATGACAATTATTCCAAATAAAAAAATAATTAAGTAATGAAAAAAAGTAAGATTTGTTAACAACGATGTAAATAAGCCTAAAACTAGCAGTATTAGAAACATTAATTCAACAAAATTATCTGCAAAAGCCATTTTTGAATACTTTTTTATAATAAAAACATTTTCTTAATAAAATGATAATTACTAAATTACTTGGTTTTTTCGATTTATTATCTTCTTTAATTATCATCTTATTAAATTTTTCGTTAATTCCTTGGAGATTAGGTGCGAGTTTTGCTTTATATTTAATTATAAAGGGTTTTATTTTTAAAGGTGATTTTTCAAGCTTTGTTGATATTTTTATAGGTATTTATATCTTAATTTTACCCATTATAAGCTTTAAATTATTAACAATTATTAGCGTTATTTATCTTTTACAAAAAGGTTTTTTTAGCTTTATGTAATACTTTTTTAGATTTATTTTAACAATTTATTCTATTAAATTCAGTGCTTTAAAGAAAACATATGTTAAAAGTCCTGAAATTATAAACGCAAAAATCCACGGAATTAATAATTTTGATTGTATACTTATTTGCATTAATAAAAAATAAACTATAAATACTAAAACTGAAAAAACAAACAACCCCTTAGCATAGAACAATATATTAAACCCTGGTGTTCCTCCATTTCCAAGTTTTGTTCCTTTTATTGTCGGTATTGGTAAAAGTGAGAAAAAAGCGAATATAAAATTAAATTTTATTATAGATTTTACAATTATTAACTCAGGATTAGAAATTAATATTGGAACAAAAATTAAAATTATCAACAAGTTTAAACAAGGTCCTGCAATTGAAACAACTGCTTGATCTCTGATATTTAACCCGTATCTGTGCTTTCCAAGTCTTAATCTTTCTGAATGTATTAATAAAAGAGTACCTGTAAAAAGAACAGGTATCCAACCATAAGACATAAAAGCTATAAGAAGACCTATTAATAACCCGTTAATCCACACCTCATATTTAACTGTGTAACCTAAATATATTGCTGTTAATTTTTGAGCTGAAACATATAAATACATTGAAATAAAAATAATTATTATTGCAGAGATAAAATTTGTAAAACCGGTCTTAAAACTAAATTCTTTATCACCCCATTGTCTAAAAGTTAAAATGAAACCGAAAACAAATGCAGCCATTAATAATTGAAATTGTTCTTTTCTAGAAAAAGAAAAATATATTTTTATATTATGGATAAGATTTCTCATTAAAAATACTTATAGTTTATTTGATTTAATAAGTTTTTGTTTTTTTTTTATTTTAAATAATCTATTTAATCTGGTAAAAATGTTATGTTTGATTGTTGAAATTTCATCAAATAATCAATTATTCCACTTTCATGTCCTGCACCAATAATGCACAAAATTTTCTTTTTAGAATTTTCATTTGATAGTTTAAATAATTTTTTTGCCATGAAATTATTTCTCTCTTCAATTAAGACCTCATAAATGTTTGGATATCTTATTTTTAATTCAATCAAAAGTTTTTCTATAATTTCTTTTTTAGGAACTTTTTCTAAATTAAAATTTAAGTTAGGATTTTTATTTTTTAGAAAAAAACCTTTAAATAAATCAAATATTAAAGTGATTTTTTCTCTCCAAGAAATTTTTTGTGAAAATCTTTTTAATGTTTTTTCTATATCTCTATCTATTAATTCTAATTGAATATTGTTTTTTTCACATAATTTTATTGCTTCAAGCATATCAGAACCAGGCTCTATATTTACTATAGATCCTAATTTTTTTTGAATAAATTGTCCAATTATTAAAAAAAGATATCCTTTTAAACCAATTTTTGAAATTGTTTTTAAATTAAAATTTTGTTTTTGATGTTGATTGTTTTTTAAAGCATAATATCTTCTTTTATCAAGCTCAACAGTTATAATATCTGGTTTTTCTTGATTTATTTTTAATTTTATCTCTAAAATTGATTCTTTTGATATGTGGGATGTTCCAATAAATATTATGTTTTTATGAATCATTAATACTATTAGAAATAAGTTTTATTTATAAAAATTAGTATTAATTGAAAAAATAAATAATAAAAAAGAAAAGTAAGGGAAAAAATTAAAATTAAATTAAATTAATTGTTCTGCTTTTTTCATTACATTCCAAGCAAGTTCAAATAATTCTTCTACTGTTGAAGCGAAAAATGGTGTGTTTATCCATACACCTATATCATATGATGGATGAACTGCATCATCATTAAGTAACATAAATGTTATTTCTTTTCCATCAACAACAACAAATCTTGCTTTCATTTTGGTATTTCTAATTTCAGCAAATTCACTTAATTCTTTCATAATTTCTTTTGTATTTTGTGTTATTGGTGCTGCAATTCTTATAGTTACACCTCTTTCTTTGGCTTTTTTAAAAGATCTTTTGAACACATCTGCTTTTCTTATTAAACCATTTTCAGTTGTAACAATCGTGATTGTTTCTTCTGCTGTTTTAATCATTAAATCAAGATGAGAATATAAGTTATCTCTTCCTTTTATGGATGCAGTTATATCGGTTGGGTCAATCATTTCTACACCTTGAGTGTGAAGAAGATTTAATTCTTTTAAAACTTCAGAATCTTTTATTTTTTCAAGATTTGTAATTTGTTCTTCAGAATCTTCTTTAATTCTTTTTTTTACTCTATCCATTACTTCTGATGGAGGAACAGCTATGTATTTTATTGGTTTTCCAATTTTCATTATTATAAAACCTTTCTTTTCTAAACTTTCTAAGACATCATAACTTCTGCTTCTTGGGACATTTGCGATATCGCTAAGTTCTCCAGCAGTACTTACTCCTCTTGAAAGAAGTGCTGTCCATATCTTTGCTTCGTAGGTATTTAAACCAAATTCTTTTACTTTTTTCAAAAATTCTTTTTGTACAATCATTTTATTTTTCCCCCGAAATTTCTTCTTCGGAACATTAGGAAAGTAAAGGTTATTTTTAAACCTTTCGTTTTTTTATCATTTATTAGTAACAAATTAGAGAAATTAGTTAGATTTATTTAAATATCTTTACTTTTATGGGCGTTGCGTGGAAACTAGCTGGCGTTAGCCAGCTTGGAGAAGTATGAAGTTCGTCTTCTGTTGTGTAGTATTATTCTTGCTGTTACTTGGTTTAATTGGCATAGTGGTCTTCTTTTCATTAGTAGTTTGTTTTTTGTT
>JAHIUF010000001.1 GCA_018817005.1 Nanobdellota archaeon | reverse complement strand
TTTTTTTTTTTTTTTTTTTTTTTTTTTTTCTTTAATAAAACTTTTATGAATAATATTTAGAAACTATCTTTTTCTTAAGCGTAAGTTTTATATAATAATAAAACTAGAAATTCTTTTATGAAAAAAGAGGTATATATAATAGTATTAATTATAATACTAATGTCAACATCTGTTTCTGCTTTTGAAAAATTATATGATAAATATGTATATGAAGGAGACACTTTTACTGTTGAACAAGACGTTTATTATAGCGCTTTAACAATAGATAAAAGAACACTAATCCTGCATAAAAACACTGAGCTTTTCTTCATAAAAAATGGTACATGTGAAGAAACAACTTATTATCAATATTGCTTTATGGGTTTAAAACTAGACATACCAACTTATGGCCGGTGGAATCAAGAAAGATTTGCATGGGACTCAGCAATAAAAGTTGAGATTTACTCAAAAAAACCTTCTTTAGAAGTAACGAGAACAATTTCTGAAACAAAAGTTGATTTAGGAGAAAAAGCTAAAATCAGCATTGAAATAAAAAACAACGGCAAACTAAGAATAGATAATATATTCTTTCAAGAAGTGATACCGAAAGGGGTTGAAATTGTAAGTCAAAGATATGATTATTTAGAGCTTAAAGACAGAACATTTGTATGGAAAGGATATTTATATCCTAATGAAACCATCTCATTTTCATACTCTGTAAAAACTATTTCTTACAATAAAACAGAGTTTAGCAGTGCAACTGTTAGTTATCATTATGAAGAACTTGATTATACAAAAGGTTTATCAAAACTAACACTAGAAGTTGACTCACCATACACTTATTCTGAAGAATTCAAGCCCGCAGATTTAAACTGGGGCGAAACAATGACTTACACAATGACTGTAAAAAATACTGACGAGAAAGACAGGTTAAATTTAGACTTCAACTTACAAATTCCAAAGGATTTTGAAATAATATCCTACCCGTTATACTTGTCAAGATCCAGTAGTTTTCATCACACCGAAAGTTTAAAACCAGGAGAAAGCTTCTCAATGACCTTCAAATTCAAAAGTAGTTATGCAGGTGTATTTCAATCAGTTGTAAAAAACGCATTAACCATTAGAGATGAAGTTTATGAAAAAAATAAGGTTTATATTATGACTATAAGAGCGCCTGAACTAAAACCAAGCATTGTCCTGAGCAAAAAAGAGGTGTTAGAGGGCGGACCCTACACTGTTTTTGCTTATATTGAAAATCCTTCTGGAGTTAATTATTATGATGTGAAAGGAGTGCTAAAATCAGACTTATTTGGTGAAAGAGAAATTTCTCTCGGAATAATCAGTCCTAATAAAAAAGGAAAGCTTATCGAAGAACAATTACGAGCAATACCTGTTGACAAAGAAACAATATTTAACATCTCATTTGAAGGATCTTATAGAACTCATCTCTATCAGTCTTTTGACTTTAGTACAAGTACTGTTTTAAAAGTAAAACCTGTTCAAACAGGCTTTAACATCAGAAGAGAAGTAAGCCCTAAAGAAGTTAAAGCCGGAGAAGAAGTGACAATCAAAGTATTTGCAGAAAACCTTGGCCAATCATACACGCCAGTTGTTATTTCAGACTCTTTTCCAGCAAACATGATTATTTCTGGCGGAAAATCAGAGAAAAGCCTCACTTTAAACCCAGGTCAAGAACAAGAAGTCTATATATATAAAATTCAGATACCAGTGGATACACAAGAAGATTTTATCGTTACTACAACTTTAAACTATGAAAACCTTCTTACAACCCGACTCAACACCACAATAAATGTTAAGCCTTTAGAAAAAAAAGAAGAAGAAGATAAAACAAAAATAGACGAAATAGTGATTGTTGAAAAAGAAGAAAAACCAGGCTTTTTCAAGAAAATATTTACTGCCATAAAGAATTTGTTCTCATAATTTTTTTTTTATTTCAAAACACCTTTGAAAATATTATGCTTGTCCCTAACAATTTTTATATTAACAATCTGGTTAATAGGTTTTGATACATTCACAGTTATGCATCGATCCTTAAAAACACAAATACGTTCAGTTTTATACTTTCCAAAAGAAACTATTTTAGCTTTAATTACATCGCCTTTTTTGAAGGGTTTTTTAAGAGTTTTATCAGGAAAAATCTCAAAGTCAACCGCTTTTAAAAAAAGTTTAAAACCTGTTTTCTCCTCTAAAAATCTAAGTTCATCTACAAATTCTTTCATAGGCTTTGGCTTTGTTGGATTTCTGCCATTGCTATAATGCAAAAAATTTTGAAATCCCACACGTATATTTCTTTTTTTGCAAAAAAGAATTATTTTTTCTTTTTCCCCATCATTAAATTTTGGAATAATAATTGGAGCAATGAATATATCAACCTTTTTTGTATTACAAGCATAATCAATTGCTTCTTTAACCCTTTTTAAAGGATATTTTTTACCGGCAAGTTTAGAACAAATTTTTTCATTCAAGGAATTCAGAGATATGTTTAATCTGTCAAGTCCTGCTTTTTGAAATCTATCAATCACCTTTTTTGTGAGCAAAACACCATTAGTGTTGACAGAAACCGTTTTCACGCCTTTTAAGGCTTTTAATTCTGACACAAGGTCGAACAAAGGCTCATAAAGTAAAGGCTCTCCCTGAGGGTTTATGCTTATTTCAACAGGGTTTTTCTTAGACAAAACTATTTTTTTAGTTTCGGATATTAAATAATCTTTTTCGACAACAAAATCAAAAGCTTTTTTTGATGAATCACCAGCATCAACAGAGCAGTAAACACAATCAAGATTACAACCAGTATTAGGTTTTAGTTCTACACAATTTGTGCCTCTATCAATAATTCCAAATTCATTAGTGCCAACAAGAGGAATATCTGAATTTGAATGAACATAAATAGTTCTTTTACCAAAAACATCCTTCAAATCTTCAAAACCCATTTGCAATATTCTGTTAAACTTGTTTGTAACTGCTTTTTTTGAAGCATCAAATTCTATAATATTTTTATTGATTTTGAAAACACCAATGTTTGAAAATTGTTTTTTATCAACATAAAAATGATAGTCTCGAAGAAAAAACACTTTTATCTTATCATCTGATTCTTCAAACTTTAAATCATGAAATTCTAATATAGTCACGAATCTAATAATTGTAAGGGTTTTTTAAATTTTTATACTTAAATCATGTGATTTTAGCTAAATATTTTTTTTTTGTTTAAAAAAAAGATTTAAATACTACCGTTTAATTTCTAAAAGTAATGGCCGATGTAAAGATAACTTATGAAACTCTTTTTGACATCCTCAGACGAGAAAAAAGTCGTGATGAATTACAGCTTTTAGATAAGAATTTTTATCAAGATGTTTTAGAGTATTTAAAGCAAAAACAATCAATTTTAGAGGATAAAAGTGATCAATCAGAGCTTTTTAGGGTTTCTGAGGCAGAAAAGACGAGAATACAACTGCAAAATGTCAAAAAAATCTTAAAAGAACTTTACGAAAAAAGAGAAAGAAAAATCATAAATCTGGCCATAAACAAAGCTCGAACAGGTTCAAACATTATAGATACCACGACCGTTCTTCCTGAAGAAAAACCTCTTTTTGAACAAGCAACAAGTATGCTTTCAAAATCCAGAAATGAAATACTGCATAAACTTATATTGTTGAAGAACTTAAATATCACAACTAATGCGTCTGATTTAGTTCAAGAACAATCATCCACGGACATAAATAGTGCTGCACCCATAATTCAAAACCCACTAGAAGACGATATAAATACAACTAAAAAAGCTTCTAGCGAAGAAGTATCTGAGGCTCAAAAAGAACCAAGGTCCTGTCCTAAACATGTTGACGAAGAAGAATCAAGTGCGAAATCACAAACAGTTAAATTTTTAGGCTCAATACCAAAATTTTTAGGACGGGATAAAGAACAATTCGGACCCTTCGAAATAGATGATGTTGCACAATTACCCGCTGAAATAGCTCAAATCCTTATCAAAAAAGGACGGGCTGAAATGCTTAAATAAGCAAATTTAATAGCAAGCTTTAAAAACCCTTTATTTTTCCTATGTGTTATAATTATTATTTGGTGAGTTCATCATGAAAATACCTAAAGCCACAAAAAGACATTGTCCTGTATGCAATAAACATACTGAACAAAAGGTTGCTTTAGCAAAAAAAAGGGCTAAAGGCTCAGCTCATCCTCTTTCAAGAGGTTCTAAAATAAGAACAAGAAGAAGAGGAGAATGGAGAGGAAGCGGTAACCTTGGTAAATATTCTAAACCTGCAAAACCTAAAATGGTTGGTAAAAAACTCAGTAAAAAGACTGATTTTAGATATACTTGTAAGGAATGCGGAAAAACTCAAGTGCAAAAAGAAGGAATTAGGTCTAAAAAGGTTGAGTTAGTATAAAGAAACATTTTTATATTCTTTTTACAAAATTGTTTTTATGAACTATTTATATCTTTTTTTGAAATTTCTTATTGGTGGAGGAATGGTTATTGTAACAAGTTTTAACAATGTAGAAATTTGTAACTTAAGAAATGTTTGTTCTTATGATGCAATAGAATCTATTGTGCTTGTTGGTGTTTGAGACATTTTAAAGTTTTCCTCTTCTAAGATTATTTTGTTATCGAGATTTATATCTAGTGTTTCATAGTGTACTTCTCCACTAGGAAAACTTTTTGTTATTACTTGGTATATTCTTTCTTTTTCATCGTAGATTATGTTTGTAGTTGTTGTTTCTTTTGCCCATCTCACATTTAAGTTTTCTTCGAATCCTATTTGTTTAAATTTTTGAAGAATACATTCTCGTTCTTCTTTTGATCTTGTTATTTGAGATTCATAGGATTCTTTCCAACAACCAACTATGTCACTTCCTCTGATGTATATTGTTAAATTTTCTTTATTTATGTATTGTTTTGCTAATTTGTCGAGATTATAATCAAAATACCTATTTCCTCCTTTGATTGGAAAATAATGTCCTATCATTGCATCATTTGTGGTTGTATCGATTGCTAGAAATATAACACAAGGTCCTGCTAAACCACTTTCTAATCTTTTAGAATAATCTACTTTTTCCATTGAGTCGATTTCAACTTGATTTAAATTATCTCTATCTCTCATATTCTATTTATGTGTGTTATATTATTTAAATCTTTCGTTTTTTTATTACTTTTAAGTGATAAATTAGTTATTTCATGAATATTCCGAAAATGCTCCAAAAATTTTGGACAAAAATTGTTTGAAAATGAATCTTTTGGAGGAGTTCATACTAGTAAAGCAAGCGAATCTTCTTTGGTAAATAATTGGCTTTCAAAAAAAGAGGATAAAGCATGGCAACATTTGCAAAACAAGAAGTAGTTCTATTTCCTTTCCCTTATACAGATTTGATTTTTACAGCGAATAAATTCTTAATTAAAAGAAATATTTGTGAAATTAATAAGAATATTTATGAACAAGTCGTTGAAAAAATAATAAAATTAATCAGTTAAATTATTTTTAAACCAAACATATAAAAACCTTTAGCCAAAGCTTTATAAAGAGCAGAAAATTCTTTCTTATACACTTAAGGAGGTTGGTAAATATGGAATTTAAAGAGCCTAATTCAAAATTTATAAAACTAAGATGTGCAAAATGCAAAAATGAACAAATAGTGTTTGGTAAAGCAGCTTCAAAGGTTAATTGTCTTGTCTGTGGAAAATCACTTGCCGAACCTAGTGGTGGAAAGACAAATATAAAAACTCGAATCTTAGAGGTGCTTGAATAAATGCTTTTTAGAAGATCAGGATTTCCTGAAGAAGGAGAACTTGTTTTTTGTACTGTAACTCAAATTCAATTTCATTCAGTATTTGTAAATCTGGACGACTATGATAAATCTGGTATGATTCATATTTCAGAAATAAGCCCTGGAAGAATCAGAAATATTAGAGACTATGTAAAGCCTGATAAAAAAATAGTTTGTGTAGTATTAAGAATTCATCATGACAAAGGACACATCGATTTATCTTTAAGAAGAGTTAATGAAGGTCAAAGAAGAAAAAAAGTTGAAGAAGTAAAACAAGAGCAAAAGGCAGAAAAAATAATAGAGATAGTTGCTGCTGAATTAAAACAACCTTTAAAACAATTCTACAAAGAAATAGCAAGCCACATACTGGAAGAGTATGAAATGATTTATCCGGCTTTTTTTGAAGTTGTTGAAAATGATTTATCTTTAGAAACATTAGGCATTGAAAAAAAGATAGCAGATACTTTAACAAAACAAATTAAAGATAAAATAAAACCTAAACGAGTTGAGATATCAGGTAAAATATCCATTGTGAGTTATGATGAAGATGGATTAGAATTGATAAAAAACATTCTTTTAAGTGCACTAAAGGTTCACGAGGCAATTAAGATTAAATATGAGGGGGGAGGAAAATTTGAATTATCAGTTATCGCCCCCGATTATAAGGAAGCAGAAAAAATATTGAAAGCATCAATTGACACAGCAACGAGTCTTGCAGACAAACAAAATGTTGAATTTGCTTTCAAAAGGCATGATAAATGAACGATATTTTGAAATGTCAAAAGTGTCATAGTTACAGTTTAATAAAAGAGTGTAAATGTGGGGGTGTATGTGTTAACCCTCATCCTCAAAAGTATAGTGTTGAAGATAAATACGCAAAGTATCGAAGGATGTGCAAATATGAAGGACAAATGGACAATAACAACCCTTAAAGATATAAAATCAAAAAATGCTATTTTTATTGAAGGGCTGCCAGGACTTGGTAATGTTGGAAAAATAGTTGCGGACACACTTGTTGAACAATTAGATGCACAAAAAATTGGTGAATTCTTTTCATATTCCCTTCCAAACTCTGTTTTTGTGACTGAAGAAAACCTTGTAGAACTTCCAAAAATAGAATTGTACTATAAAAAAATCAAAAACCAAAGTTTTTTGTTCTTAACAGGAGATGTGCAGCCACTCAGCGAAGAATCATCCTATCGGTTTACAGAAAAAGTTCTTGATTTAATACAAAAATATGGTTGTTCAAAAATCATAACTCTTGGTGGAATAGGCATAAATGATATTCCTAAAAAACCAAAGGTTTTCTGCACAGGAAACCACAGTGGTTATGTTTCGGAATTTGGTGCATACAAAGTAGACACAAAAATTTTTGGCGTTGTAGGTCCAATTATGGGTGTTTCAGGACTTTTGCTCGGGTTAAGCAAGCAACGAAAGCTTCCGGCAGCATCACTCTTAGCAGAAACCTATGGTCACCCAATGTATGTCGGACTTCGAGGTGCTAAAGAAATCTTAAAAGTTTTAATGAAAAAATATGGTTTTCAACTTAATCTTAGAGATATAGATAAAGAAATAAAAGAGTTGGAAGAAGACTTAAGCTCAGATAGTCCTAAAGGTAGATCTCCAAATCAGCCACAAATATACAAAGATATGAGTTATATAGGATAATTAAGCCGATTCTTTTCGTTAACTTTAAATATTCTCAAGTTAAATCTTATAATTATGGGAAAAGGACAGGTGAGTATGGAGTTCTTGTTAATAATGGGAATAGCTTTTGTAATGCTCATTCCTACACTAATTCTCTTTTTAACACAATCACAGGATATGCAGGAAGATGTAACATCTGTACAGCTAAATAAACTAGCAGAAGAATTGGTTTTAGCATCAGATACAGTTTACTATCTTGGTGAGCCTTCAAAAAAAACCATTAAGGTTTACATGCCAAAATTTGTTGAGTCAATAAATTTTACGATGAACAGAATGCTTTTTAATGTTGATTCAGGACATTTAAAATATACATTATTAAAAGTTACTGCTGCAAACATCACAGGAAATCTTTCTTCCGAACCTGGCGTTCACATCATTGAAATCGTTTCAGAAGGAGACACAGTAAGAATTACAGGATGAAAAAAAAATCACAGTTAAGTTTAGAGTTCATGTCTTTTTTATCGTTTGCGATTTTGCTTTCGATAATACTTTTAGTAGTTATAAATATTACTTTAGGTGAAAAAATCACTGAAAAAAATTTTTTAGAACTAAAAAATCTTGGCTATTCAATTCAAAGAGAGTTAATACTCGCAACAGAAGTCTATGATGGTTATAGTCGTACAATTTTTGTTCCTGAACAGATAAACTCTTTAGATTATAGCTTGTCAAATACAGATAGATTATTGATTATTCGTTTTGAAGAAACTGATATAACCTTTCCTATACCTAAAATCAACGGTGTTGTTGTAAAAGGTAATAATACTATAAGAAAAACAGCTGGAGTTGTATATATTGATGTTGAGTAAAAAAGCACAATTATGGATGACTGATTTTATCATAGGGTTTTTAATACTCAGTCTTGGAATAACATTTTTTGTTAAATTCGCGTATGATACGATGTCTGAAGATAAATTTTTAGCTGTTCAAAAAGAAGCTGGAATGGTTTCAGACTTTTTGCTTGGAGAAGGTGTTCCTTCAAACTGGACTAATGAAACACTGGTAAGGATTGGTCTTTGCACAAAAAATCAGCTTAATAAAACAAAGGTTTTAAACTTTTACAACTTAGATTACAATGATACTTGGACATATCTTAGTACAAATCATGATTACTTTCTTTTTTTTCAGAAAAATAATTCTGTAATAAACATATCGAGATGTGGTTATGGAAATCCTGAAGTGTCTTATGATAATTGTACAATTGATTTAAGTTTATTAGAATATGAAAACCTTGTAAAAATAAATCGGCTTGTAACTTTCAACAAAACAATAATTGAGTTGGTGTTGTATTTATGGGATTAAAAAATAAAAATCAGAAAGAATATAAAAGTGAAAATAAAAAAGGTGTATACTTTACGCTTGACGCTTTTTTTGCATCAGTATTATTAATCACCGGAATAATTCTTCTATCAAAATTTAGTATACAAGAAATAAATACTGAAAAAATTGATATGTTGTCAAAAGATTTATTGTCAGGGTTTTCAGAATTAAAAACAGGAGATCTAAATATTTCATGGATAAATCAGGATGCAGTGAATGGCTCGATATATAATCTCAATCATTCAGTCTTAGAACAAATTGGTATGTATTGGGCTTTGGGTGAAACAGAAAAAGCCAGAAATCTAAGTTTTATAGTTTCAGAATCATTAATACCTGAAAATTTTGGTTTTAGCATTGTTATTGATGGAGAGACAATATATGAAAAGCCAAAAGAAAAAACCAGAGATTTAGTATCTGCTCAGCGTATGATTTCAGGAATTGCAAAAGATTCACCGGTTGAAGGAACATCTTCATCTGCTTATCTTAGAAAGATTCGAAACAAGAGAACTTCTGCTTATGCTTATTTTGGAGGTTTTGTGGGTCAGGGGAACATAACCGTTTTAATGGAAGAACTGCCTTCAAATATAGCTAGCTCGAAAATTATTTCTCTGGAAATGGAGCTTGACTCTGCAGAAACATTTAATCTTCTAATAAATGGCTATCTTTGTAACCAATCAAATACGACCTCTGAGTTTGAACTGGGTTTTGGAAACATGACTCCAGATTATTGGAATATAACCCATTGTAAGGATTGGTTAAATCCAGGCAGAAATAATTTTTCAATAATATTCCAGACATTTACAAATAATTCCTATATTGCAGGCGGATATATAAAAGTTGATTATAACACTAATGAGACTGTTGACAATTCAACCCATGGAATTAAAAGGTATAACTTTCCAGAGATTGATGGGATTGTGAATTTGTATGATTCTTTTTACGTTCCAGGAACTTTGAACTCAATGAAGATTTATTTACATTATTTTTTTAATCACACTAATTCATCTAATGTTTCAACATATCTTACGATTGGATCAGACTATATATTGAATGACACGACTTCAACAACTGAACAAACAATTTTGTTGAATGATTCAGATATTGCTCCGCTTTTGAACTATTCTTTTTTGAGCAACAAAACAGTTCCTATCAGGGTGTCTTCATACAAACATATTTTTGAAGAAGTGATTTCTGGTGGGAATGCAGATGTTATTTTGATAACTGATTATTCTGGAAGTATGAAGAAAGCTCTTTATGATTGGGGTCAAGGAAATGCAGGAGGTGATTGTGATACTGCTTTTGGAATGTTTGATATTAGAAGAACTGAATTAGCTGTTTGTCTGGATAATATATTTGTAGATATTGTTATGAACTATGAAGGAAATAAATTATGGCCTGTATTCTTGCATGGTGATGTGGCTGTTTATTATAATGATCCAACTAATACTGCTGGTATTAAATCTTATATTAGTGGTTTTTCTCAGGGTAACGGCAAGACTTGTCTGGCTTGTGCAGTGAACCAAGGTTATAATATTTTAAGTGCTAATAGTAATTCTTCCAGACAAAAATTTATTGTTTTGATGACTGATGGAGTTGCAACTCATTGTGCAGATGGTTCTTGCAATAGTAATTCCTCAATTTATGGTATTCAACAATGTGAAGGTTTGTGTGATACTACTGGTGCTTGTGATGTTACAGAAGTTCCTGGTCAATGTAGTGATTGTACTGTTAATGATGGTGGAACTGATAATATTCTATATTCTGCTAATAGAGCTAAGAACGATTTAAATGTGACTTTTTATACTATTGGTTTTGGACCTATTAATGATTGTTCTTTAGCAAACAGTACTCTTCATCAGATTGCATCTGTTGGCAATGGTTCTTATCAACACAGCAATAATGTTTCTTTATTGAAATTAATCTATGAGAATATTGCTTATGACATATTAGAGAAGTCAACACAGTATTCACAAAAAGTTGCGATAAACTCAAGTACTGAACAATCAATCATGTACGGTGATTCATATATTGAACTAAACTATACTCCTAATAACGCACCGATAAGCGCTAATGAGATATCTATAACTTTTCAAACAGAACAATTTAATGGTTGCAATCCACAAATAGAATTATATGATGGTGTAAGATTTTTTGATGCAAGAATCACATCTTATTCTGCTGAACACTGGACAGAAATGGTTTCTGTGAATGATGAAGTAATTTATAACTTAACAGAATTTGATGATAATTATATTGGTTTGGGAGATCCATATATTATTGAATTGCCAGTTTCAGTTTTGAGAAACGGACTTAATAATATTTCTATAGTAACTGCAGATTCGCCTGATAACAAAACCGGTTGCTCAAATAATAACACTTTGATATATCGAGCGCTTGTAAATTATTCATCTGCAAGATCTTCTGTTGTTGAAATGGCTGAAGGTTGTATTTGGGAGATAGAATTTGAAGATTCAACAACTACAAACATATCAGTTCCAAACGATTATGCGGGTTCAAACCAATGTTACTATACAAATTCATCTGTCGAGTACAACCCTGTTGATGCTTATGACTTGGCAGCTTTCGGGATATTTCAAAGCTTAGATTTAAGTTCTGATGGAAAGATTTTGTTTAATTTTGAATCAGAAGACCTTGAAATAGTTGTAAATATTTTAAGGGGAGTACCATATATGTGGGGTCCTGCAATTGTCGAGGCTCGAATATGGCAGTAAACAAAGGCATAAACGAAGATATGAAAAAAAACATGAAAAAAAGTGCAAAGAAAGGCATGATATATACAACCGTTGTTTTATTGTTTTTAACAGTTTTAATAACAGTCTTTTATGCGTATGAAGGTTATAAATATGGTGACAGACAAGATTCTATAGAAACAAGAATAAAAACTATGAATGAATTTATTGAAGATGTTCATAAAGACTCACTAAGAGCAGCATATATTGCAGGTTTTAGAACACTCATCGCTTTAGAAGAACATGTTTCTTCAACAGGGGAATTCTTAACCGATACAAACCAATACTTTAGGAAAGCCTTTTACAATGGAACAATCGAGGGTTCAACACCTGAAATATTGTATCAATCAAGCTTTTCAACGTATCTTTCCAGAGTTAATGAGAAATCTGGAAATATAGATGTAAAAATAAACATAACAGTAATAGAGGTTAATCTTTATCAATCAGACCCTTGGAATGTTAGGGTGGATTTATTAACTAATTTTTCCGTAATTGATAAAAGAGGCCTTGCAGAGTGGAACTATGAAAAAAATTTATCAACCACGATACCAATAATAAGTTTAAAAGACCCTTTGTACAGTGTTGAAACACTTGGCAGAGTGCAAAGTTTTATCATTCCCACAAACATAACAGAATTCGTTGTAAATAATGACACTGACAATTTAAAAGAACATATTGAAAACGGATATTACAAAACATCAACGGAAGCACCAAATTTTTTGATGAGATTTGAAGGTGATTTGTCAAGTAATGAAAATGGAATTGAAAGCATAGTTGACATCAGTCTATTAGAAAAACAAGAAGACATAGTAATAGATTATGATAGGAGCGTAATTGATTATGTATACTTCGGAACTCAAGCCACAAATAATAAATGTAATATAGAAGACATGCCTTCATGGTTTAAGATAGACGAAGAACATATAAATGATTATGAAATAAACGAATTAACATATATTGATTGTACATAATGATAAAAAACAAAACAAAAAACAAGATACTTACAAAAGAAAAAAGAATGTGCAATAGCATGATTTCTAAAGCCACAGGACTAATGTTTTCAAAAAAGAACAAAGACCAGGGACTTATTTTTACATTTAATAAAACACAGAAAATGAGTCTTCACATGTTGTTTGTTTTTTATCCAATAGATGTGCTGTTTTTAGATGAGAAAAACAAAGTTGTTGAAATAAAAGAAAACTTCTCACCATTCACCTTCTATACTGCAAAAAATAAATCAAAGACATTTATCGAACTAAATAATGGTCTTGTTAAAAAAACAAAGACAGAAGTTGGTGATGAAATTTTATATTAGATAAAAGATTTTTCTTTCAAATATTCATCTTTTCTCTTTTTTCAACAGAAACATTTTTATATCTCAAATATTAAGTTTTTAACTAATGGTTTTAAAAGACATTGAAACAGGTGTGGACAAGCTTGTATCACTAGTTCAAAGCAAGAAGAAAATCGAGCTTGAAGTTGCAGCAAAAGAGTTGGGTGTGAGCCAAGAAGTGGTTCGTGAATGGGCTGAATTTTTAGAAGAGGAAGGTGCTTTGTCTATTGAGTACAGTCTTTCTAAATTGTTTCTGGAGGAAAAAAAACTTTCTAAAAAAGAAGTTGAAACAAAAGTTAAGGAGTATCATTCAAAAAAAGATTCTTTTGTAAGAAAAGCCGAAACAACTCTTCAAACCCTTGAAAAAGAAACCATGGAATTTGAAGCTATAAAAGAGAAATTTCAGGATTTAAAAAAGAAGATTGGTTCTCAGATGGATGTTGTAAAAGTTGAGCTTGAAGAACTAAAAAACTATGAAGATCTAAAAAAGAATATTGATAATGATATTCAAAAACAAAAACAAGAATATTTGGATATTATGAGAAAAGCCCGATCTGAGATTAAGTTTGAAGAAGACAGATATACTAATATGCTCTCAGAAATTTCCGAAGAAAAAGAACAAATTAAAAAAGAGAAAAAAACTGTTGAAAGACTTGAAGAACAAGAAGATCATCTTAAAAAAAGACTTGAGGCTTTGGATGACATTATAAAAAGCATACAAGCAAAAGTTAATGACGAAAACAATATAATCAATAATTCAGAGTCACATATGGAAAGACTTGAAAAACTTGCTAATAAAATTGAATCAGAAATAAAACATAAGAAGAAAAACATTATTGAACCATTGATTAAAAAAAGTGAAGAGCAAACAGAAAAGATTAGCACTGTTCAAAAAGTTATTTTAGAAAAAATAAAAAAGAAAGAATCTGCGATATCAGAGTATATCAAGGAGAGTGCATTGATTTCAAAAAATTTTAAGGAATTCTTCGATCGCAAGATGAGAACAGAGCAATTATTGAAGAAAATAGACGAAGATAAGGATAAAATGGAGATAGAGCTTAAAGAACTTATTAATAAAGCCAAGACTTTCAACATAATTGCAAGTTCTAGTAATGTTAAAAAACACGTTGAAGAATTGCAAAAGCATTACGAACAAATTAATCAGAAAAAACAGCTTCTTAAAAATAAAATTATACGTTTAATGGAAATTATTAAGGGCGATTAATTGTTTTTTTCTTCTAAAATCATAAGTTTTATATATTTCAAATAAAGTTTATTTATTTGAATATAAGAGGTGTGATTTTTTGGTAGAAGAAAAAGAGGTACGAGAGGAAGAAAAAGAGGTGAAAGAAGATAAAAAAGAGTTTTCTTCTAAACCCGATTATAAAATCATTGTTGAATATGAATATAAATCCAAAGAAATACCTATTCTTGTAAAGATTGTCAAAAAAAAGGGCGAGTACGTACCTATATATGAAGTTTCTATTTCTAGCATTAGCAAGTCAACAGAGTTCATCCTTGAAAAAATAAGACAGGAACTGATAAAGCGTGTTAATCTTGGAATGGTTGAAATAACTGATATGAAAAAAACAGCTCTTGTGGAAGAAAAATTTGAAGAAACCATTTCAGATTTGGTAAATAAATACTTTCCGGACTTAGAAGACGAAACCAAGAGTTTTTTAAAATCATATCTCATAGCAAAAAGTTTAGGACTTGGAAATATTGAGTTGTTAATGCATGATGATTTTTTAGAAGAAATAGTTGTGAATCAATCTTCTGAACCGATTTGGGTTTATCATAAAAACTATGGTTGGCTTAAAACAAACATTTTTTTAAAAGATGAAGACCAGATAAAACACTATGCAAGGATTATTGGAAGAAAAGTTGGAAGACAAATAACAGTTCTTGAACCCTTGCTAGACGCTCATCTTTCAGAAGGAGACAGGGTTAATGCAACCTTGCAGCCAATATCTTCAAAAGGAAGCACTTTAACAATTAGAAAGTTCTCCACAGATCCTTGGACTATCACTAAATTTTTGAGAACAAACACGATTTCTGTTCGAGCAGCAGCAATTATTTGGACTGCGGTTCAATATGAGATGAGTGCGTTAATTGCTGGAGGAACGGCTTCTGGAAAAACATCTATGCTGAATGTTGTCAGTAATTTTTTCCCACCAAACCAAAGAATAATATCCATTGAAGACACAAGAGAGATGAGGCTTCCAAAGTTTTTGCATTGGGTTCCTTTGAACACCAGACAACCCAATCCTGAAGGAAAAGGAGAAATAAGCATGGAAGATTTGCTTGTAAACTCGCTTAGAATGAGACCTGACAGGATACTCGTTGGAGAGGTTAGGAGAAAAAGAGAATCAGAAACCTTGTTTGAAGCAATCCATACAGGACACTCTGTTTATGCAACATTTCACGCAAACAATGCAAAAGAAGCGATTGAAAGACTTACGAACCCACCAATTGATGTTCCGCCAATAATGCTTCCTGCAATATCACTTATAATAGTTCAATTTAGAAATCGTAGAACCGGTCAAAGAAGAACTTTTCAAATTGCAGAAATACTTCCGGATGCATCTGCAAATGTTTTGATGCAGTATGATGTAAAAACAGATAAGATTTCTACAGTTAATCGTTCAAAATCATTTTTTGACAATTTGAGTCTTTTTACTGGTTATAGTCAATCAGATATTGAACGCGAGTTGGAAGAAAAAGAACTAGTTCTAAAATACTTGGTGAAACAAAATATTGAATCAGTTGATGGTGTTGGAAGAATAATGGCTGAGTATTACACTGAGAAAGATAATCTTATGAAATTTGTAAAGCAAAACAAGCCTTTCGAAGAATAAAATGTTAATCTATAAGAAAATTGCAAGAAGTACTCCAGACTTACAATTAAAACTCACGCAGGCTCGAATGCCTGATTCTCCTGAAGATTACGTTAAAAAGAACTGGTCAACAGCGATATTCGGGTCTTTTGCTATAATCTTTATTTTATTTAGTTTTTTTAAATCATTTGTAGTTTTCTTATTATTTCCAATAATTTTTTTCTTTGTATTTTCCTATTTTATGAGATTTGTTGATGTAAAAATAAAAAAGATTAAAGGACAGATTGATGCTGAAATAATCTTTGTTGGAAGGTATTTGCTGATTGAATTAGAATCTGGAGTTCCAATATATCAAACCTTTCAGAACATCGCTGAAAATTATGAAGCTGTAGGATCATACTTTTATGAAATAATAGATAAAATCGATCTTGGAACACCAATAGAAGAGGCTTTAAACGAGTCAATACAAATAGCTCCTTCACCAAATCTTAGAAAGATTCTTTGGCAAGTGTTAAACTCTTTTAAAACAGGCTCTGACATAAGACTTTCATTAAACATAGTTATTGACCAAATAGTGAGAGAGCACCAAATACTTGCAGAGGAATATGGACGAAAACTAAATCCCTTAGCAATGTTTTACATGATGATGGCAATAATTGCACCATCTCTCGGAGTAACAATGCTCACTGTTCTTGGGACATTTTTAGGACTTAACATCTCACTCGTAATACTGCTTGTAATAGTTGTACTTGTAGGATTTGTACAATTCATGTTTTTGGCAATGATTAGGTCTTCAAGACCGCCAGTAGATGTTTGAAAATGAAAGAAGAAAATACTAAAAAAAAATTCAAGAATTTCATAAAACTATTTTCAAAACCAGAGAAAGAAGAGCCAAAAAGATCTATTCTACCAAAATTCTCTTCTTTTAAAAAGAAAAAACTTGTAAGAAAAAAACTTCGGAACAAAAAAATATTGAATACTTTTATGCGCAAAGCAGGTTTTGAAGATGTTGATGAAAGAATTTTTTCAAAAAAAGTTTTTAAAGCAGCAATTATAATAACCGCAATATTAACAATAATTCTGATAAGTGTTCTTATAAAAAATCAAATGTCTTTTTTAAAAATAATCTATTTTTTAGTAATCCTTTGGACTTTAGGTTTGGTTTTAGTTTTAGCTTTTTCATGGATATTCATACATGTTTATCTTGATATAAGAATATTTCAAAGAACACTAGTTTTAGAGAATGTTTTGCCGGACTTTTTGCAACTTGCATCAACTAATATGAGTGCTGGGATGACTGTTGATCAGGCTTTATGGTTTGCTGTAAGACCACAGTTTGGGGTTTTAGCAAAAGAAATAGAATCAGTTGCAAAATCGACAATTGCAGGTGATGATCTTTCAGAAGCATTACTTGATTTTTCTAATAAATATGATTCAAAGGTTTTGAAGCGATCAGTTAGTCTTTTGATTGAAGGAATGAGAGCAGGTGGTAAAATGGCTGATCTTTTAACAAAGATTGCTGTAAACATTCAAGAATCAAAACTTATGAAACAGGAAATGGCTGCAAACATAATGACGTATGCAATATTCATAGGATTTGCAACTGTTGTTGCCGCACCTTTTTTATTTGCCCTCTCAACACAACTATTGCAAGTTGTAGGAGACATTATGGGTTCTGTTGATTTGAGTTCTAATACTGGAAGCTTTTCAATGAAAATGAGTGGTGATTCAATATCAATAGTTGATTTTCAAATTTTTTCTGTTATCATGCTTATTGTATCGGGGTTTTTTTCAGCGTGTATTGTAAGTATAATACGCAAAGGTAATGTTAAAGAAGGTGTGAAATTAATTCCTGTGTTCATAATTGTTTCGCTTATATTGTATTTTATTGCAAGTAAATTGTTAAGTAGTGTTATGGGCGGGTTCTTTTAAAAAGAACGCTTTTTTTAAAAGTAGTTTATTTTTTATAATATACGGGTTATTTGTGATTTATTTAAATATTTTGAAATAACATTTTCTCCTCGACAAAACAGTCTAAATAGGCGCGTTTTGTCGAGTCTGAGGAGTTATTCAAAACAAGATGAGGACATTAATAATGTTTGTAATCCTTTAACTTCGTTGGAAGTTGAATAGCCTCCTTCATTACCATCCTTAATAGTTTTAACGATTAATTGTTTTATTTGTTCTTCTTTATCTCTGTGAACATCGCAACCTCGTGATTCGCATTTGTTGAAAACGCATTTATTTGTCGCTATAGGTTCATTCATAACACCCATAACATAACCACCGCAGTCAGAATCTTCAAAACATTCGATACCAAATTTATCTACAATTAGCAAATTATTAGACTTACTCTCTATTTGATAAACACTAATATTAACCGTTTTATTTACTTTTTGATTATTATATTTGGCAAAAATAGTTACTGAATGTTCTCCAACATCATCCTTGAATGTTACTTTATCTGAATCAATCATCCACCCACTAAATCTTATTGTTGATTCAAAAGTTACATCTTGACCTAAGTAGTTTATAATTTGGGGTTGTAACTGTATTTCAGAACCAACAGGATAGTCTGTTACTTCAAGTTTAATTTTTAAATCTCCAAAAATACAGTCTCCATTTTCGCAACCATATTCACAATCAGCAAACTTTTCTTGTTTTTCTCCTAAGCTATCATACCAATAAATTGCATTACTCATACGATAACATTGTTTATAGACATGTTTTGAATAACAGGTTTCATTAAAACAATCATCATCACAAAGTTCTGTAATCGCTACAGGTTCATTATCTGAATTAAACAAATAAAGATTTTTATCATAACATTTTTTAAAAGAATATAACTCATATGTGTTGTTTATATTTGTCTCATTAATTTTATTTATTCTAATATTGTTTGTCTCATTTTTAAAAGTTATATTGAATGTCTCATTTATAATTTGGACTTCATCAGAATCACAGATTGAATTATTATCTACATCTAAACAACACCCAGTTCCAACACGAATATAAGGATTATTACAAACAACAAACTTATCACTCAATCTTTCTAAATCTTCATCGCTTAATTGTGAAATATCAATATCTTCACAAGCGACTAAAACAAATAATAGTACAAAGAATAAAAGTAGTTTGTTTTTCATAGTATATAGGGGTTATTTGTGATTTATTTAAATGTTTTGAAATAATATTTTCTCCTCGTCAAAACGGTCTAAATAAAAGCGTTTTAAGAAATCGTATTAGGACTACTTCTCCTCGAGGAAGTGCTCTAGGATTCGGATTGGCTTAGGATGGACGTTAAAAACATTAGTTTACTTTTTTTATGTTTAAAATTCTGTACTGCCCAGACAAGTGCAATAACCCAACCAGAAGATGTTCATAGATTAAATGGGTTGCAAGTTATTTTCGGATTAAATAATATCTACTTTAGAAACTATAGTCAAGCTGATTTAAATCAACAATTCATTGATCTTCATAACAAAAGAGATGAAAAAACCATCATTGAATCATTAGGAACAAAACCCAAAGGAGATGGATATGAAGAATTAATTCACACTGCTAAAGATAATGCAATTTATAACTTAACCAATTTATCTTTCTTAATTATAAACCCTAATGCAGATAATACTCCAGGAATTAGAGATTAGAAAGCACTAGAAGAACATCGAGAGCAAATAAAAAAAACTCCTGTTAGAATTACTTCAATAGGTCTAGAAACTTATTAACTCTCATGAAAGAGTCAGTCATAATTCTTTTTTTTGCTTCTTCATCTTCTGAATATAAAAATTCACCAATTAATGTAGGTCCTAAACCTGTTTCTTTTTCAAAATTGTTTTTTATATCTTCCATTGATTCTTTAATGTCTGGGTCGTCAAGATAAATTTTCATTTCTTTAGCACAGCTGACCTCTCCATCTTTATAATAAGAAATTATGGTATAAATATCGTAATAATCTTTTGCAACAGACCTACCTCCTAATGCTAATGCTTTAGTAGCAAGGCATCCTATAACATCTGCTATCTTGAGTTTTACTTTAACATCTGCTCCATTTGGAAGTTTTCCTTCAAGTTCTTCCTCATAGTTGTGTTTCAAGACTATTCTTGCTCCCTTTAATGTTCTTGTCTTCAGATCTGGTTGGACTACTCTGTGTCTTTTCTTAGTTTTTTGTGGATACTCTGTACTTAGAAAATCAATGTGGATTGTTTTACCACTGAATTCTTTTTCGAAACTGAATTCTATTGGGTTTTCATCTTTATCTGTTCTTGGTTTAAATCCATTCTTTTCTATTATTGAAACAATACTTTCATATACACCTGATTCAATTAGTTTTGGATCAATGACTAAGTCTATGTCAACTGAGCCGATGTGTCTAAATTCTTTATCTTTTTGATATTTTTGTAAGAGAAAATAAGGAACTCATCCACCGACTAAAACAATTTGATTCTTATATCCTTTTAAAATAGTCATTACTTCTAATAAGGCTGATTTAGATATTGTTGTTATGTCCTTTGGATAGTCTGTTGATTTTGTTTGCATTCTAATAACCTATTTTTTTCTCCCTTAAAAAATCTGCTTGTTCTTTTCCTCTTTTTGGATAATTAATCAAATCTAAATATAGCATAATATCATTTATCGTCTTTTTTGTTTGAATTGTAATTTTATCATCAAGTATCCATTTATATCTTGGTATGACAAAAAAAATATTTCCTCCAAATTCAGTTCTCTTCAAGTCCAATAGTTCAGCCCATTTATTAATATCTTCATCTTTTGCGTAAAAATAAACATCGTCAAATCTTACAAAAGGTGCTGTTAAAGATGCGCCTGCATGTAATGTGAATGCATAATCCAGTTTATTCTTATTTCCGATCATCGAAATTTCATTCATTAATTTGTTAGTATCTCTTTCAAAACTATAAAAAGAAATTATTTTGTTTCCCTTAAAATTATATTTTTTAGAAAGTGCATCTAATAATTTTGAGGGATTGCTTATTTTATATTGTTTAGTTTTTCTTAAAACTGAAGGTTCACTCGTCTTATTTGATGAGGTTTCCACCCAATCAAGAGGTGTTTCTAAAAATAATGTTTCGCCATTTTCTTTTATTCCTTCTTCAAAAGTTTTCAAAATTCTATTTACGTAGCCTTTGGAAAGTCTTAAATCTTTTGAAAGTTTTCCTTGAGTGAAACTTTTAGAGGGTTCTTTTAAGATTTCAATTAAAACCTTTAATGCATTACCTGAAAACAAGTCCTTAACTCTTTTCTTATTAGGTAATAATTTTTCAGGTAACTTTTTGTTTTCTGTTTTATCTATGAGTACATTATTATATTTAACAAACACATTACCTGTTAAGTCGATATATCCAACACCGCTTTGTTTACAGATGTCTTTGCTTTTTTCTGAAATCAATGGTACTGCAACCATCAAATATTCATCTTCGTTAGATTGGTAATATTTCAATTGAGAAATTGCTTTGTATATATTGGAAGGTTCTCCAGAGGATTTAACTTCTACTAGTATTATTTTGTTATCTTTAGTCTCAATCAATAAATCAATTTGTTTATTTTCATTCTTTATTTCTTTTCGAATTAGATTTATATCTAATGAAAAGAGTGACTTTTTAATTTCGTCTTCCACATATGCCATTATTTGTTGTTCATTCATTGTATTTACCGTTTGGTATATTTTGGTTAAGTGGTAAATCTTTATAAATTTTTCGTTATTTTTCACTATTTCACCATAATTTACCAATCGGTAAATCTAATTATTGGTTTTTCAAAGCGTTCCTGAACGTAAAAAGCGAAGTTTTTAAATAATAGAAGCTCTAAAATCACAATAAGATATTTTCACGTGAGGTGATTTCAAATGTTTAAGAAAGCACAAGCCGCAATGGAATTTTTAATGACTTATGGCTGGGCAATACTTGTAGTCCTGGCAGCAATTGGAGCTCTAGCTTATTTTGGAGTTCTTGATACCGCATCTCTTCTTCCGGAAAGATGTGCTTTTCCAGCAGGAGTTGATTGTGTTGGTAAAGCGCTTATTAGTACTAGTGGGAATTATGTTGATTTTGTTCTTCAAAATAGTCATGGAGCAGCAATTACTCTGCTTCAGACAGGAAGTGCAACAGATGATTGCACTTTTGCAGATATAAAATCCTGTGCGGGCATAAGTTGTAGTCCCTTAGCTCAGAATTCATCTGTTTCCAACAATCAAAAAGTAACAATAAGAGTAAATTGCACCAGTATTACTGTCGGAAGGTTTAAAAGCGACATCACAATAAATTATATGGACAGCAATACAGGTCTTACACTTCAATCACAAGGAAGCATAAGAGGAAAAGCTGTTTAAGCTGTTTAAGCTGTTAAAAGGAGGTTTTAAAAATGATTATAGCAAAAAAAGCACAAGCTGCAATGGAGTTTTTAATGACTTATGGTTGGGCAATATTAATAGTTATGATTGCAATTGTTGCACTAGCATACTTTGGAGTATTAGATTCTGCAGATTTTTTACCTGAAAGATGTTTATTTCCTGCAGGAATGGATTGTGTTGGTTACGCATCTGCAGATGCTATGACTGAAACTGTAAAATTTGTTCTTCAAAATAATCAAGGGTCAGATATAACTATTGATTCAATAGTTGATGATACATCAGATGATTGCGGAACGCCGGTTCTTACTGGTTGTGCTGGTATTGGTTGTACTGCTGAAGCTCTTCCAGTAACAGTTAACAACAATCAAAAAGTCACATTGGTTGTTAATTGTACAGATGGTCTTGATGAAGGCAGGTTCAAGGGAGAATTCAATGTTCGCTACACTAATGAAAATACTGGTGTTCAATTGACAGCAACTGGAAGCATTAGAAGTAAGGCAATATAATTTTAATTTTTTTATTTAATTCTTTTTTTTTGAAAATTAATAAAATAAATTAAGATGGATAAGATAAAAAGTGTTTTTGGTTTGAAAGAGAAAGCCAAGTTGATAAGGCAGGATATTATTAGAATGATTTATCAGGCGGGTTCAGGTCATCCTGGTGGTTCTTTAGGTCTTGCAGATATTTTTTCAGTTCTTTACTTTAATGTTTTAAATCATAATCCAAAAAAGCCTTTTTGGCCTGAAAGAGACCGATTGATTCTTTCAAATGGTCATGTTTGTCCTGTTAGGTATTCTGCAATGGCAAGAACTGGTTATTTTTCTTTAAAGGAACTTTTGACTTTGAGAAAGCTTGGTTCAAGACTTCAAGGTCATCCAAGTTTTTTGGATTTGCCGGGTGTTGAATCTAGTTCTGGCTCACTCGGTCAGGGTCTTGGTGTTGCTGTTGGTATGGCTCTTGCTGCAAAAATTGATTCGAAGAAAAATTTTGTTTATTGTGTTATTAGTGATGGTGAGCTTAATGAAGGTAGTAGTTGGGAGGCTTTTATGCTCGGCGCAAAATATGCTCTTGATAATCTAATTGTAATTATTGATAGAAATCATATTCAGATAAGTGGTTGTACAGAAGATATTTGTCCTATTGAAGATTTAGGGAACAAGATTCGAACCTTTAACTGGCAGGTTTTTGAAGTGGATGGTCATAATATTAAATCTTTGTTATCAACTTTTAAAAAAGCCAAATCTTTGATTGGAAAGCCGAAAGTAATTATTGCAACTACTGTTCTTGGAAAAGGTGTTTCTTTCATGGAGAATAAATATTTATGGCATGGAAAGGCACCCTCCGAAGAAGAAGCACGAAAAGCACTTGAAGAATTAAACTTGAAGAATTAAAATGACTGATATGAAATCAACAAGAGAAGGATACGGTGTTGGATTAGTTAAACTTGGAAAGAAGCGAAAAGATGTGGTTGTTTTATGCGCTGATCTTTCTGACAGCACAAAAACTAGTCTTTTTGAAAAAGAGTTTCCAAAAAGATTTTTCAATGTAGGTGTTGCTGAGCAAAACATGGTTTCTGTTGCAGTTGGTTTTGCACTCTCTGGAAAAATCCCTTTTGTTTCAAGTTTTGCAGCTTTTATTCCTAACAGAGCTTTGGATCAGATAAGAGTTAGTGTTTGTTATAACAAAGCGAATGTAAAACTTGCAAGCACTCATGCAGGTCTTTCAGTTGGACCTGATGGTGCAACTCATCAAGCACTTGAAGATATTGCTGTTATGAGAGTCTTGCCAAATATGACTGTTATTGTTCCTGCTGATTATAATGAATCTATAAACGCAGTTGATGCTGTTGTAAAAATTAAAGGACCTGTTTATATTCGTCTTGGAAGAGACAAGCTTCCTGTTTTTACAAAAGAAGAGTTTGTTATTGGTAAAGCAAATGTTTTAAGAAACGGCTCTGATGCAACAATCGTTGCTTGTGGTTTAATGGTTCACAAAGCTTTGCTTGCTGCAGAAGCTCTTTCAAAAAAAGGATTATCTATTCGAGTAATAAATTGTCACACAATAAAACCTCTTGATGAAAAAACAATTCTTAAAGCAGCCAAGGAAACAGGAGCAATTGTTTCTGCTGAAGAACACCAAATAGCGGGGGGTCTCGGGTCTATGATTTCAGAATTTTTATCAGAAAAATATCCTGTTCCTATCTTAAAAGTTGGTGTGAAAGATTCTTTTGGTGAATCGGGTAGTTCTTCTGAACTTTTAGAAAAATTTGGTTTGACTGCGAAAGATATGGCTAAAGCTGTAAAGAAAGTTTTGAAAATGAAAAAATTTTAATACTTTCAAAACAATTATTTTTTTCAGAGGTGGTTTATTTTGGATTTTTGGTTGTTTTTATGGCTTTTAGTGGTGACTGTGCTTGTTGTTTATCACGCTGTTTGGAGCGTTATGGAGCATAATCGTCATCAGGAAAGATTCATAAGGATTGATGAGCGTTTAAAAAAAGTTGAGGAGAGGCTTCGTTATAGGCATTAGATATTTTTGGAGAATTTTTGTTCGATAACTCTGATTTTTTCAAGTCTTTTTTCGTGCCTTTGTCTTTCATACTCTGTTTTGAGCCATGTCTCAATAATTTCTTCAACATTGTCTGCTTTATCGAGCCAACCAGAAAGAACTAAAATATTTGAATTGTTATGTTTTTTTGCAAGTTCAGCTGCTTTTTTTGATGAGCAAAGTGCTGCTCGTATCCCTGGGACTTTGTTTGCAGCGATACTCATACCTATTCCGGTTCCACAAATCAGTATTCCTTTGCTTTTTTTGTTTAGTACTTGTTCTGCAACTTTTTGCGCGGCGTCCGGATAATCATCTTTTTCGTTAAATTTGGGTGTCAGGTCTTCAAACTCATAGTTTTTTTCTGTGAGATATTTTTTTATTTCTTCTTTTAGTTTGTATCCTGCGTGGTCTGATCCTATGTGTATCATTGTTATTTCTTTATTCTTATTATATTTAAAAGTTGTCATATGTCAATAACTATTAAATAGTGGTAACTAAAACGAAATATTTAAATAGTTAAGACATCGACTAACAAGTTATGACTTTTATAAAAGACTATTATGTTACAGAACAATTAGATTTGAGAGTTTTTCGAACACAAAAAGATCATTCTTACTTTGTCTTAAAAAAACAAGAGTCAAAAGATTCCATTGAGATAAAATCATTACAAAAACTTAAACATAAAAAAATTGTTGAATTAAAGGATGTTATAAAAAATAAACATTTTCTTAGGACAGAAATATACGCTGTTTTAGAGAATATCCCATGGCTTAATTTAAGAGAATTGAAATCAAGAAAAAATATTACAGAAAAGTCCATACTAAAACTAGGATACAACCTTGCAGATGTTTTATGCTACATACACTCGCAAGGATTTATATATAACGACTTAAAGCCAGATAATATAATGATGTTAGAATGGTGTGACAACATCAAATTAATTGATTTTGAAAGTTGTGTCTCAATAAAAGAAGATAAAGGTTCATACCTCATGTCAACACCTGGATATAGCTGTATGCAACTATCAACGCCTTTTGCATTTTCAAATGATGTATTCTCGCTAGGAACAGTCCTGTTTTTTGGAAAATACAATGAATCACCATACCTTAAACACACAAATGATGATGTCTTAAAATATATGTCAAATGAAAGAAAATATTTACTAAGGGGTCCTGCACAAAAATTTGAAGGAGAAACAAAACTGGCAGAGATGATAAATGCAATGATTGAGCCAATACATATTAATAGACCCATAATAAGTGAAGTAAAAACTTTCTTTGAAGATTTAATTTGATATAATAAAAAAACTGGGGCAAGGAAGATTTGAATTAGCACACATATGTGTTGATGCTATGGTGCAGTTTTTTGGAACTGCACGAGTTTTCTTTGTTTATTCTTGTTTTCTTTTTGTAGATTTTTGATGGGGCGTTCTATCGAAAGAACGAATTAGTACATCAAGAACAAGAATAAAGGGCAAGAATTATAAATTAGTGTAAATAAATAATAGGTAATATGAAAATTATACTAAGTCGTAAAGGTTTTGATTCAGCTTATGGAGGTTATCCAAGTCCAATTCTTCCAAATGGAAGACTAATATCTTTACCAATTCCATCAAGTTAAGAATAAAACAAACTTTTTCACAGAAGAAGAATGGGAAGAATACCAAGAAAAACATATTGATATTATCGAAAGAATTAAGTAACTTGTGCACACAATTGGCACATCGGACTTAAAATAACTAAAGTATTCTTTTTCTTTATGAAATTATCTGAGTTTAGGTATTGTCATCTTTGCGAATGATGTGTGTTTTTGGCTTTTAATTGTATTAAATCTAAAAGCTTATTTTGATTAAGGGAGAGAAATATTTCTGCTACTTCTGCAGGTGTTTTTCCTTTGAGGCTTTGATGTGGGTTT
>JAHIUF010000040.1 GCA_018817005.1 Nanobdellota archaeon | reverse complement strand
TCGCTTATTGATGTGATGCCAAGCAACGCTTGACGTACACAATAACGTTTCTTTTTTAATGAATAAACCATTAAACCTAGAAATGAACACTAAACTATAGGTCTGAGTGTTGTAACTGTGACATAATTACGTCTCAGCACACTGACCTAAGACAGTAAGTTTTATAAACCAATTCTTTTTCCAGTTATTCATGGCAGAAGAATGTTTATCTTGTAAAGCAAATATAACTAATGGAAAAGGAACTGTTAAATTTTTATGCCCTAAGTGCAGTAAGTATGAAATTATCAGATGCAAGAAATGCAGAGAGATTATTGCAAAATATATTTGCCCTGAATGTGGTTTTACGGGACCAAATTAAGTTCTTTGAGACAAAAATCTAAAGAAATATTCTACACCTAGATTCTTTGAAAAAGATACACACTCAGTTCTATCAATATTATAGTCAACAAAACTAATTTTTACATTCAAGTTATTTTTTTTGCATTTTTTCACAAAATTTATTGTTTCAAAAAATGCATTTTTTAATTTTGGTCTGCATATTCTGTTGTAATCAATTTCATTTGTGGCATTCATAGAAACATTTATTGTCTGAACGCCTGCATCTTTTAATTCTTGAAAAACATCTCTATTTTTATATATTCTATATGTGTGACCATTTGTATTAAGTCTTGTTGTAAGAAAATACTTTGTATTTATGTAATCAGCAACCTTAAGCAAATTATCCAGTTTCAACAAAGGCTCACCAACTCCACAAAAAACAATTTCTTTGAATGAATAATTATGAATTTTTTCATCAAGCTCTTTGATGATTTCTTCAAATTTAGGATTCTGTTTTAAATCTAAATTTGCACCTATAGATTGGCTTAAATCATTTACATTGCAAAAAACACAATTATTGGTACAACTATTTGTAAGGCTTATATATAAATTGCTTTTATGAAAATAAATAAACTCATCCATGTAAAAAAATAAAATAACTTGTGTTTAAAAGTCTTTTTACTGCTATTGAAAGAAGAAAGTTTAAAAACTATAACTACTTCTCAGTAGATGAAAATGCTTAATTTAATTGTTGAACCAAGAATTGTGAAAACATGGACCCAATTCAAAAAAGAGAATCCAAAACATTCAATCGCATTAGATGGTTATGTAAAAGGTCGAACCAGAAGAGACATAAATGGGCCTTGGATGAATTTCAACCATCATGAAGACGTTGACAGGTCAACAACCAACAGCACTTGTGCACAAATAGCACTTGCAATCAAACAACGAATGCTTGAAGACCACTTCTTCAAAGATGGAGAATTCAAAGGGCAAATATATATAAATGATCCTGACCAAGACACAGCACTTTCAGTGTGGCTACTACAAAACCCTGAAAGAATCGCGGGTGAACACAGCGAACCACTAATAAACAGACTTATCTTTGCAGAAGACTTCTTAGACAGAACCGCAGGTGCATACCCCTTCAGTCTAAACTCACCTATAATGTGTGACCTTGCATGGATATTCGAACCATACAACATCGCAAGAAAAAACAAAGATTTCTACAAAATAAGCGGAGAAGAAATGAAAACAGTAGTAGAAGCGGTAAGTTCAAGAATCGATAAGTATTCACTTGGTCAAGGAGGAAAACTACAGCCAGACGCGAGATATGAAACCCTATACTCAAACTCAAAGTGGGTTATGGTAAAAGAAATAGGTCCACAATACAGAACAGATTTAATGCTAAAAGGAATAAGAGCATATGTTTCTGTTAAAGAAAGAGAAAATGAAGTCTTTAACTATGTTATGGGAAAAATGACTCCATATGTGAATTTTCCAGTTGAAAAATTCAGCCCATATTTTAATGAATGTGAAAACATAAAACCTGAAGAAACAGACCGGTGGGGTGGAGGAAACTTTGTAATAGGCTCACCAAGAGAAAGAGGGAGTAAAATAAAACCTGAAGAAATAATAAAACATCTGAACAAACTCTTAAAAAAATATTGAAAGAAAACTTTTTAAAGCAACGCTTTTTCTAAAAATCTAATCTAAGATAACAGTACGAGGTAATAAAATGGCACAAGCAATAGTCACTGTAAAAATAATGCCTAAATCACCAGAAGTTGATTTAGAAGCACTAGAAGCGAAAGCAAAAATAAAGATTGCAGAAATATTCAGCGAAGGAGACACAAGAACAGAAATTGAACCAATAGCATTTGGTCTAAAAGCAGTAAAGATAACATTTGTCATGGACGAACAATTAGGAAGCCCTGACAAAGTAGCAGAAGCAATCGAGGAATTTGAAGAAGTCAACTCTGCGGAAATAGTTGACGTTAGACGAGCGATTGGATAAGCTTAATTAAATCTTCTTTTTTCACACCACTTCTCAACCCCAACTCTGAAAAGTGAGTCCTAGAAACCTGAAAACCCTTTTTCTTAATCTGTTCCATTAACAAATAAAACTTAGGAATTGGAAGTCTTTCTTTTTTGCAGATTTCATGAATATCATAAAAACCAGCAACACCAATTTTTGCCTCAGAAAGAATGAGTTCTAAAAACTTCTTCAAATCAAAAGGTGCTATTTTAAGCAAATGTTGAACAAGTTTTACATCCCAAAGACTTCCAAGCCAAACAGGACCTGCACCACAAAAAAAATCATGTAGTTTAAGCAACTCATCAACTTTAGTTTTTCCCTTCTCACACTTAAAAAACACTCTCATATAATGATCTCTGCTATAAGAAAAAATTGGCGTCAAAGCCTTCTCATACTGAGCAGCGACGAGCTGAACCTTACGAATCAAAATTCTAAGACCAACTTCATGCTTAAGTTCATTTCTCAAAGGCTTCGCCCAATACTTACGCTTGCAAGCATTCTCATAAGTACCACAAAGAGCAGAAGTATCAGTGGCAGTGACAGCAAGAACGCCATTTCTTGAGATTCTTTTAACTGCAGAATCCAAAAAAGGATTAGGAGTTCCAAAAGGATCAATATCAATGTAATCAAAACCAGAACTTTCAAGCAAAAACGAGTTTGCATCATCATTAGACACAATTATTTCTCCATTAAAAGATTCGTTCAAAGAAAAATTGTTCTTCAAAACTTCGTAAAAATCTTCTTTATAATCATTCAAAAAAAGCGTTTTTAACTTTCCTTTTTTAAGTTCATAAAGAAAGCGTAAACCACGAATACCAGAACCAACCATTGGAAGCGCAATCTGCATCTGCTTATTATCAACAGAATTAAGCAGTAAAACACTAATATCTCTGTTAAGCTTCATAACAGGATTATAAAAAACCGGAAGCTTCTTTGAAATCTTCTTCTCAGAAGAAACCTCAATCTTCGTTTTTCCCTCTTGAACTATAACCATAATAAAAAAAGAAATAAAAGAGGTTTTTATGTCTTACTACTCACAAGCCTCTAAGTTAAAAAACCAATGGTAACCACTCCAGCAAATTTGTTTTTCCAGATATGTTTGTCCCGAAGATACAACATCTGATGCATTCCACTTGAAGTTATAAACTCCTTGTTCACAACCATCAATAACAGGGTTTGAATAATCCGGGTAATAACAATTTATATAAGGCACACCACTACCGGATTTAATTTCACCCGACGGCAATTCGACTGTATAAGAAGAGAAACCCTGATAAGGACCATGAATATCACCATATTCATCACCATAAGGATTTGTGAAATTATAATCATCCCCTCCATCATAGTATCCAGTTACTGCACGTCCATAATTGTAAGTCATAAAGTCTAAAGCTATTAGTGGTTCATAAAAATTTACATCTCCTTCAAACACTGGATAAATATACCATGAGTTCCCATAATGAAAAGATTGTTGAAGACCATCAGCATAATCAGAATAATCAACAAATGATAAAAACCACAGATTAACAGGAGGGATGTAATAAAATTTTACTGTATGCGACAGTTCTGATTCATTCAAAAAGTCAACACTAGAATGAGACATACCGTACGAATTAGCTTCACTGAAAAAATTAGCATAACCACTAATTAATTTTCCCGGAGCAAAACGAAATGAATCATACCAATTGATATCGGTCTCTATAATATCATCCCAATCATAATAATAAGACAAGCCATCACCATAATCAAAAATGTGGTGCAAAGTCAGCCATTTATCAGACTGCATAGAATACTTTGCAAAATCCTTGGATTTCTCAGACAAGAAAATCCTATCAAAATACCCATTGTTTGAAACATAAAACCCGCCTGAGTTGTTTCTAAACCAGTTATTGCATTTGGTCAAATCAGAAACGCCAAAACCTATGATTAAAGGATCACCATAAAAATAAAGACCGGCTATCCTTAAATTAACATCCATCTCTGACTTTGCCAAGCCCAAATCACTAGTTATAGCTCCAAAGTTAGTATCAATTTTTTCTGCAGAATTTTCATCAATAACAACATCAGTCTCTCCTTCATCCAACCAATGACCATGGATTATATAAGTATAAGCCTCATCTCTATCAGGCAGGATATTCATAACATTTGAAAAATAAAAAACATGAAGATTATCATCAACAAATGTTTCCAGAGAATAATGAGAAATCAAATCAGGATCAATTTTATAATCGTCAGTTCCGACAAAAAACCCTTCACTACTTCTACTTCCTAAATAAATATCTGTGCTTTTATAATAATGTTCAAATCCGAAATCTCTTCCAATAACTGTTATGTTTATTATCTTTGATTTTTTAAACTGGAAAGGAATATTTTTAACTGCAATAACCTGCGAATTGGGAAGACAAGACTCTTTTTCAACAAACTGCAATTCACCAAAATACATTCCTAAAGGCAAATCATTCACACCCAAAAGTTCCAAAGAAACAGTTTGATCACTATCACTTTCAACACATATAAAATCAGATATTATTGAAAAATCTTGCACCACTAAACCATTTGATGTAAATCTAAATGATTTCGAAACAGATAATTCATAACCTTTAGCACTACCAAAATTTTTTATTTCAACATCAAAAGAGTTCCAGTCTTCATCTGCAGGATTCAACTCAACAACAGAAGGAAGTATCACTGAATCATCACTAACTGCCTTTAAAGCGTCTAGTCGCCCAGTTCCAACCTCTAAAAGATTAAAATATTCCAAACTCTCAGTTGACTGCATAATTGTTGCTTTTACTTCTTCAGCAGTTAATTCAGGATTTTTTTGAAGCAAAAGAGCAACCACACCCGCAACGTGAGGCGTTGCCATGCTAGTTCCAGAAATCTGAACATGATCATCATCTACACATTGAGAAGCGCCATAATTTAAAAACGCATCTTCCCATTGAGCAGCACAGATATTAACCCCTGGAGCAACAATATCAGGCTTGAAAGTATAACCTTGCGTTGGTCCTCGAGAACTGAAATAAGCAAGGTAATCATAATCATCACTAGCACCAACCGTTAAAGCTTTCCTTGCACAACCAGGACAACCAACACTCATCATTGAAGAACCAGAGTTACCAGCAGCGACAACTGCAACAACACCAGCGTTGACTGCGTTATCAATAGCAATTGCTGAAGGGTCATCATCAGGAGAGCCGCCATCATGACCCAAACTAAGGCTTATAATATCCAAGTGATCTGAAAAGTCCCCATCACTATTTGGATCCATTGATTTTTCAATGGCCGCAATAATAGTGCTAGTATATCCAGAACCCTGTGAGTTAAGAACTTTATAAGCATAAAGCTTTGCACCAGGAGCAACTCCTTTTAAAACACCATCACCAGCAGCAATAGCAGCGCAATGAGTTCCATGACCTTGATCATCCATAGGGTCAGAATCATAATTCACAAAATCATAACCACCAACAACCTTACAATTATCACCCAAACAACCGCCAAGATCAAAATGAGTATAATCGATACCTGTATCAATTATTCCTATGGTCACACCAGTTCCATCTAATGAATGACCATTTAAATCTAACTCTTGCCAAACAGCATCAGCATTTATGAGAGGGACTGACACATCCAAAAAGGCTTTAACCTCTCTATCCGGATAAACCTTTTTGACACCAGGAGTGTTTTCAATTGCCGAAATTTTATCTTTTGAGGCTTCCACCAAGAACCCTGAAAAAGAATTCTTATAAATTTTCTTGACATCAGTTCTCTCAATTGCTTTAAGTTTTACCAACTCATTAACAATTGAATCCTTCTTTGAAAGAATTTGTTGTTTTTGAATATTTGCTCGAACCAAATAACTATTTTTAAGAGCGTTTATTTGTTCAACAGCAACAACATCTGCTTGAATAAGAGGCAAATTCTTCTTCAAATCAACAATTTCTTGTTCGTAAGTCTTGTAAACAGTAGAAATTGGTTCTTCATCCATTTCAACAATAAAAAGTCCATTATCAGAAAAAGAGTTTGACATAAGTTGCAATTCAGATGATAAATTCTCGCTCCGCACCAAAACGTTCCGATTAATATTATCTAAAGCCAAATACTCCTTTCCAAAACTCAAAAGTGTATATGCTCCTGAAAAGCCCTCTATTTTCGAAGGCAATTCTTCACCATTCACAACCAAGCTAAAAGATGAGTCAGAGTCTAAACTTTCAATACAAACATCATTAGAATCAACACAAGCACCATCAGCACAATGTTTTTGATAGTTCCCACAATTGTTCACATATGATACGAAATCATTGTTTTCACAAGCATATTCCGTTAAATTATACAGATCCAAACAAAAATCAGTATAGTTGCCAGAATTGGAAATAACAGTTCCACGAACTAAATAATTATATCCATCATCACTATCAAAACATTCAGAAATAGGTGTGTGAAAACAAGCATTGTCTTCACAATAATCTCGTGTTTCTCCATTATCATCATCGCAATCAGAATCATACAAACAATCTAAAACTCCATGATAACAATAACCATCATCACAAAAATCTTTTGTATAATCATTGTTATCATCGCAATCAGCATCCGCATGACACTCAGGTACTGGCACAAGATTACAATCCTGCGGACAATTATTAAGCCAATCCTCAGAAGGATCACAAACACCATCACCACAAATAGCACCAAAATCACAACCAGCAACAAATAAAACCAACAAAACAAAAACAGACAACAAAATTTTCTTCATACAAAACACCTCAAAAACACCCTATTCCAAAATCAAAAT
>JAHIUF010000039.1 GCA_018817005.1 Nanobdellota archaeon | reverse complement strand
GATTTTAGATTTTATGATGACTGCTTCACATTAAATAGAAATCAAGTAATTAAGATTTGTGAATTAATAATTAAACATAAGCTAGAAATAACTTGGTGGTGCAATACTAGAATTGATTTAATAGATGAAGAAACCATCTTAATGATTAAAAAAGCGGGTTGTCGAATGATTAATTTTGGTATTGAAAGTGGAAGTAAAAAAACTCTAGAAACTATCAATAAAAGAATAAACTTAGATCAAGTCATACCTAAACTTAAATTAATAAAAAAATATCAACTCCAATCCAGTGTTAATTTCATTTTTGGATTTCCATGGGAAAAAAAACAAGATATTAAAGAAACATGGAGTTTTATAAAACAGATAAGCCCCTACGTTGAGTTTATTGGAGCAACCATTTTTCTTCCAAGACCAGGAACAAAAATATATAAACAACTAAGAAAAGAAGTGGGTTATTGGTGGAACAAAAAAATAGTTTTTCAAACACTAAAAGACGTAATAGTATTTGACACAAGCAGATTAAGATATAATTTATTCCCACTTGATGAAAAAGTTTTATTCGAAATGAAAAAAATATTCAAATACATACAAAAATTTAATATGAGAAAATTGAATCTGTTAAGCAGAATCAATATTTATTTATGGTCATATCTTTCATCTTTTTCTTTCAAAATGAATCCTCTTTTTGAAAAAAATTATATTCAAAAAGCTTACAGACTATATAATTCAATGATTAAAAGAATTAAGACTACATTTTTGTGAATTAAAAAAACTATTTTTTGATAAAAGAATATAAAAACCCTAAAGTATGAAAAAAATTAAAAATAAACATAAAAAAAAATATTAGAATAATATTATCTTGTTTAGAAATTATGAATTTACACCTTTTTATAGGATTGACAACCAAACTTACTAGATGATAGATTAAATTTTTTGTCTTATTTGATGATAAATTTGAAAAATCAGGATTAATTTTTTCGAATACGCATTTATATAAAGCATACCTGAATCTTTTCATGCAGCTTTGAACAAAACCTTCTTCATTATGTTGACCTATTTTAACTTTGGTTGATAGATTTATGTAAATATTTTTCTTTGCTAATCTAAACCCAAAGTCACTATCTTCGCCAAAAATCAGATTCTCATTAAAAATACCTACTTGCCTAAAAACTTTTTTTCTAAAAGCAGCCGCACCAGATGCAGGCAGATTATAGCTCTGGATAAAACCTTTAATTCTTTGATTTGAATATTTGTCGATAGTCATTCTTAAACTTGATTCTAAATAATAATGATTCATTCTAGCTATTAGACTAGATTTATCTACATTTTCAAGTAGAAAACGAACAACATTTGCCTGTTTTTTTGTTTTAAAAAACTTATCAACATATTTCAAATAATTTTTTGGAAGCACATAATCATCTGCCACAAAACAAATAATACCTCCTTTAGCTCTCCTAAAACCATTATTTCTAGCAACAGAAACACCAGAATGTTTTTGATAAAAATATCGAACATTAAAATTCTTAACAACAAAAGAAGTATTATCAGTAGAACCATCATCAATAACAATTATCTCAAACTCGTCTTTAGGAAAATCCTGAAAAAACAAACTATTTAAACATCCTTTTAGTAGCTCAATACGATTATAAGTCAAGACCACAATTGATATCATTATAAAAATCAATGTTCTTAAAACCAACCTTATATAAATAATTGATGTTTAACAAAAAATGATGAAGCAGATGATATTGAATATAAGAAAGAATGTATTGATAAAAAACTCCTTTGGAATAAAAAGTAAAAGCTCATTTTTTGTTGAACCTAGAACAATAGATGAAATTTTTGATTGTTTGAAATTTGCAAAAGAAAATAAATTATTATTAAACATTCTTGGTAAAGGTACCAACACACTTATATGTAAAGATAAAATTAAAGGATTAATCATAAAAATTGACAAAAACTTATCAAAGCATCAGATTCAAGGAGAGATTATGACATTTCAATCAGGCGTTGAACTTTCTGAAGCTTCACGAATAGCATTAAATCAAGGATTATCAGGTCTCGAGTTTGCCGAGGGAATTCCAGGAACTATTGGAGGAGCAATATTTGGTAATTCTGGAGCTTTTGGAGAGAGTATAGGCGCACTTGTTCAGAAAGTTAAGATAATTGATATAGATAAATTAATTCTTAAAGAAAGAAAAAATTTGAAATTCTCACATAGAAATAGTAATTTAAAGATTAATAAAGATATAATTGTTGAAGTTGAATTAAAACTAGAGAAAAAAAATAAGAAATTTATCAAAGAAAAAATGGATTTTTTTAGAGAAAAACGTAAACAGAGTCAGCCCAAAGAAAAATCTGTAGGTTGTATATTCAAAAATAATCAAGCAGGAAAAATCATCGATGAATTAGGATTAAAAGGCACAAAAATTGGTAATGCTGAGATTTCTAATAAACATGCTAATTTTGTAGTTAACAAAGGAAATGCTACTGGTTTTGATGTATTGGAATTGATTAGAATAATAAAAAAGAAAGCAAAAGAAGAAAAGAACATAAATTTAGACTTAGAAATAAATATTTTGAAATGAGAAAGATAATTATTAACGGAAATAAAAAGTTAAATGGAATAGTAAATATTAGCGGTTCAAAAAATGAAAGTTTGGCGGTTATGTGTGGAGCTCTTCTATCAGATGATAAAGTAATATTGAGAAACGTTCCAAATATTAAAGATGTGTCTATCATGAAAGATTTGATAGATGAGATTGGATACAAAGTAAAATCATCTGATAAAATTATAATTAATCCTCCTTCGAATAAAAAATTAGAGATTAATGAACAAGCAAGCGAGATTCGAAATTCAATCCTGTTATTAGGTCCTTTGACTGCTAAGTATGGAAGGGTTATAATTCCTTTGCCAGGAGGATGTAGTATTGGCAACAGACCTATAAACTTTCATATAGAAGGTCTTAAGAAATTAGGTGCAAAGATAAAAATAATAAATGGATTGATTCATAGTGAAGCAGAAAAATTAGTCGGAGCAAAAATACGATTAGATTTTCCAAGTGTAGGTGCAACTTGTAATTTAATGATGGCTGCTTCATTAGCAAAAGGAGAAACTAAAATATTTAATTCGGCAAAAGAACCTGAAGTACAGAATCTAGCAAAGTTCTTAAACCAAATGGGAGCAGAAATTAAAGGAATAGGAACTGATACATTAATTATTCAAGGCAAAAAAGAGTTATCTGGAACAGAGTATTCCATAAAGCCTGATCGAATTGAAACAATTACTTATATGATTCTGGGAAGTTTTCCTATGAATAAAATCAACATTAGAAATACTGTTAAAGAAGACTTATCGGAAGTTATAGAAACCCTAAAGAGAATGGGTGTGTTTATCAATTGTAAAAACAATGAGATTATGGTTGAAGGAAGAACTAATCAGTTGAAATCAACAGCTATAATTGCAAAACCTCATCCAGGATTTCCAACAGATGCTTTGACATTAATAACACCGCTTTTATCTTATGCAAAAGGAATTAGCAAGATTACAGATAAAGTTTTTCCAGAGAGATTTTCTTACATAAAAGAATTAAATAAGATGGGTGCAAATACTCAGCAATTAGAGTATAATAGTGTGAAGATAATGGGTAGTCATCAACTTTTCGGAGCTAAAGTTAGTTGTCATGATTTAAGAGGAGGTATGGCATTGGTTTTAGCTGGTTTGTTTGCAAAAGGTGAAACAATTATTGAGGATGTTCATTATATTAATAGAGGATATGAAAATTATATAGAAAAATTACAATCATTAGGCGCAGATATCAAACAAGAAACTTATTAACAAATTTTGTTTAAATTAATATTTTAACATGAAAATCGCAATAATCTACGATATGATTTATCCATTTAATGTAGGTGGTGGTGAATCAAGAAATTATTTTTTAGCAAAAGAACTTATAACCAGAGGCCATGAAGTTCACTTCTTTGGCGCAAAACTTTGGAAAGGACCAACTATTTTGAATCATGAAGGAATTATTATGCATGGAGTTTATCATTCTCGAAAGCTTTACAAGACCAGCAGGAGAAGCTTTGACGAACCAATCATGTTCTCATTAAAACTCGCAATGCACCTTTTTAAAGAGGATTTTGACATTGTTGATTGCACTGCTATTCCTTACTTCCCAGCGTTTGTATGCAAACTTTATTCAATTATTAAAAGAAAACCTTTGATTATAACATGGCATGAAGTATGGATTGATTACTGGCAGTTTTATCTTGGTTTTAAAGGTTTCATTGGTCGTTTCATTGAAAAAATTGTTTCAAGACTTACCAAAAAACACATTGTTGTTTCGAATAGAACAAAGAATCGCTTGCTCCAAATTAATCCTAAAGCTCAAGTTAGTGTTGTTCCAAATGCTTTAATGTTTGATATAATAAATGGTGCAAGACCCGTTCATGAAAGGTTTGACTTAATGTATTGCGGTAGACTCATGCCCCATAAAGGCGTTGATTATCTTTTAAAATCAGTAAGGCTTTTGAAAGAAAAATTTCCGAAAATCAAATGTTTAATCATTGGCAACGGTCCTGAACAAAAAAAACTTCATCATCTGGCAAAGAAACTTGCTATTGAAGAAAATGTTTTTTTCAAGAATTTTCTTCCAGAGTCAACAGATGTTTATTCTTATATGAAAGCCTCAAAGATTTTTGTTTTTCCTTCAATTCTCGAGGGCTTTGGAATTGTTGTTATTGAAGCAATGGCCTGCGGTCTTCCAATAGTTGGTGTTAAGCATCGCTGGAATGCATCAGAAGACTTGATAAATGAAAATAAGGCTGGTTTTGTCGTTGATAGAAACCCGATTGTTATTGCAGAAAAAGTATCTTACTTATTAACCCATAAGCGTTCATACAATAAATTTGTTGGAAATAATATAAGCAAATCAGAAAAATACCATATAGAAATAATTGCAAAGCAAATTGAAAAAATTTATGAAAATATAATTATGAAATGATATCTGTAGTTATACCTCATTATAAGGATTTTGAAAATTTATCCAACACTTTGAAATCTATTAACGAACAAAAAGAAGTATTTGACGAAATCATTATTGTTGATGATTTTTCAAATGATTCTTCAGTTGATAAGATAAAAAATAGTTTTAAAGACGTGAAAATCATTACATTTCATAAACACAAAGGAATTGCTTTTGTTAGAAACAAGTGTATAAAAGAAAGCAAGTGCGATATCATCTTATTTGTTGATAGTGATATTATGCTTCAAAAAAATTGTGTAAACAAATTGGTTTCTGAAATTAAAAATTTTGATATTGTTTTTCCAAAAATAATCTTTGAAAATAAAAGAGTGATGCACCCATTACTTTTGGAAGAGAAGATTTATCCTCAAATAACTGCTTGCTTCATGATAAAAAGAAGTGCAATTAAAAATAATAATCTTTTTTTTGACGAAACTTATTCTTACTGCTATGAAGATGCTGATTTTTTCTTGAGAGCAAATCTCAAAAATTTAAAAATGAAGTATATTAAATCAGCTGTTGCAGTTCATAAGTTGAAAGTGAGGAAGAATTCTGAAAAAAGATTTTATCTTGAAAATAGAAACTTATTGTATGGAATAAAAAAATTCAAAAAATTAAAAACAGACATTTATCATCCTTTTCATTTTTCTTCTTTGTTTAAAAACTTTGTATGTGCGCTATTTAATTATGACAAGTTTGATTGGTCTCATTATGATAGAAGTTCAAGTTTTTGGCAGAAATTTAAATTATTGTTTAAAAAACACAGAAAAATAACTGAGAAGAACAGGCTTATTTTAATTTATCTTTTTTTTAAAGCTGTTTGGTGGAATATATTTTATAGAACACGAACATCAATGTTTTATTCTTAGGGAATATTTTCAAATTAAGCCTTCTTGTTTTAAATAGTAAATTGTTAGATTTGCAATGATTTTATTTCCTAATGCATTATAATGATACTCATCTTCCTCTTCAATTTTGAAAGATTTATAATCATATTTTTTGAAATGTGATAACATATCAAAGTATCTTATACCAGATTCATTCATTATATTTTTGGCTTTTATGTGTAATTCTTTTAAATTATAATTTTGATAGTTTCTTATTAAGGGAATAATGATTGTTCTTAATTCTATTTGGTTTTCATCGGCTAGGTTTTTTACTTCAGAAAATTGCTCTACAAGATTGTTTTGTTCATCTTGATAATAATCTTGAAATATCTCCTCGTTTTTTGTTATTTTGAATAATAAAAGATTAATTATTTCAAAAAATTTAGACTTAAACAGTAATTTGTTGATTTGTTCAGATTTTATGATTGATGGTTTTCGAAACTTTGTTTGTTGAATTATATATCTTTCTGCTTTTTCATCAAAAACATACCACGCACCGGCTCTAAAATCATTTAAAACAAATGCAAATATTACGAGATCTGGCTTGTAAAATAGTATTTTTTTCTTAAATAGTGCAATTTCTTGATTTGCATAGTATCCGCCTATACCTGCATTCCATACTTCATACGTTTTATTTTTATATTTTAAATGATTTTCTATTTGTTTTGAAAATGTGTCATTAAGATTAATATTCCACCCAAAGGTTACTGAATCACCCACAATTATTATTCTGAAAGTATTGTTTTTTTTAATCTTGTTGTATTCATAATCTCTAAATCCTAAAGTGTTAATTGTGTAGTTTTTATAACTCGCATATGGTATTAATTCATAACCTAATTCTCCCCCAACCCATTTATGAATTTTTGTTTTTTCTGGTGTAAAAAAAATCAAATCTCCTTTTTGTATTCCTAAATCAATATTTTTAGGCCATATCAGGTGAAGAAGTATTTCAATAATTATGATTGTTATTATTAACAAAGATATTTTTTTTGTGTTCTTTTTCAATAACTTTTTTGTTTTATTTTTTTGTTTTTTCATTTCAAAAATGGTCAAACCGATTCTTATAACACCAGTTACAGGCTTTATATCTTTTTTTTGTATCAATTTTTTTTCTGAATTCCTGAAACTTTTTGTTGTTCCATTCAGTTGCAAATTCATTATTTTGCATATTCCCAAAAACAACTGGTTTTCTCATAAGATGATTGCAGGGTCCAATCTTTCCATCGTAGGCTATAAATAAATGTGTCCATGGGTTTCGACATCGTTTAATTTTTTTAACAGTAGAATACTTTTCTTCAGTTTTTTTTGTACTGAGGTTTCCTTGAAATAGAATAGTAATTCCTTTTTCTCTTGCTAATTTCAATGCTTTTTGCAGATTATCTTCGGTTTTTTTTTTGTGAAAACTTAGATTCCTAAAATCAAAGAATGGAAGTTGCACCGGGTTAAGTTCAACTCTGTTAATTCCAAATTTATCAGCAATCTTGATTATTTCTTCTAATTCAGAAATATTATCTTTTTGTAAAGTCACAACAAAATAAATCATCCAAGGATTTTTTTTGAATTTATCTCTGGTCTTTTTTATCAATTTCAAATTATGTTGAATAATATCAAAGTTTGAACCTTTTCGAATCTTCTCAAAAGTGTTCTTTGTTGCTCCATCAAAAGATATTCCCAGCCAAAAATTATTTTTAACTAGCTTAGTCCAAAGTTTATCGTTTTTAATTGAGAGATTAGTTATGAGTCCTAGACTACAATCAAATTTTAATGAATAGTCAACAAACTTCTCGAACTCTGGATGAATAATACTTTCACCAAACCCTCTTAAATCAACATCTTTTGCATGTGGAAACAATTCATCAGCAATTTTTTTGAACAAATTAAAATTCATATTATACTTTTTGTTATTCTTTATCCTATTATGTTCACACATTGGACACTGTAAATTGCAATTCCTGCTTATCTCTACAAATAATTTTTGTGGATAGCTTTTCAGAACTATTTGTTTCTTTTCAAACTCTTGAAAATTTAACTCTTGGTTTTCTTTTTTGTTCAATTTATTCAAGTATATGTTTGTTTCCTTTTTATTTTTTTGGTAAGATATTTATATCAGCAACGTTTTTTAGGATATTATGAGGGTGAAACATGCTTTATCTTTGATTAAGGAGTTTGCAATCGTTGATTTAAAATTAAAATATCAAGGTTCTGTTCTAGGTTACTTTTGGTCACTTTTAAATCCTTTGTTAATGCTTATAACCTTATATCTTGTGTTTTCACTAATTGTCAAGTTTGATATTCCACATTACCAGTTATACTTGCTACTTGGAATTTTAATCTGGAATTTTCTAAGTGAGGCCACAAATGGAAGTATGCACTCAATTATTTCCAAGAGTGGTTTGATGAGAAAATTTATTTTTCCAAAAGAATCAATAATTATCGGCTCTTGCTTAGCAAGTTTTGTAAGCTTCTTGTTGAACTTATTGGTCTTTTTTCTTTTCATGATTATATTTAGAGTTGATATTTCTCTAAAAATTTTAATCCTGCCTTTTTATTTGTTACAATTATTCGTATTTGTTTTGGGAGTTTCTTTTTTCCTATCTTCTTTTTATGTTCGTTATAGGGATATTATTCATATATGGAGTTTTTTGTTATTAATGGGTTTTTTCATAACGCCAATCACTTATCCTTTGGAAATTGTTCCTTTTCACTTATTAAAATATTATTTATTAAATCCTTTAGCAAGAATGGTTGTTGATATGCGTTATGTTGCATTGTATAATTATATTCCTGATTTAAAGAATTTTCTAATAACATTGATAATATCAGTTTTTGTTTTTGTTTTTGGATATCTTATTTTTAGAAAAAGGAAATCTCATTTTGTGGAGGAAATATGACTGTTTCAATAAGTATTAAGAATTTGTCAAAAAAATTCAAGGTTAATCATAAAGTTGAAAAAAGTTTGTTTGGTTCTCTAAAAAATTGCTTTTCTAAAAAAAATACTGTAGAAATATTTTATGCTTTGAAAAATCTTTCTCTTGAAATAAAAGAAGGTGAAATAATAGGTGTTATTGGGTCTAATGGTTCTGGCAAAACAACTCTTCTGCAGTTGATTGCAGGAATATTAAAGCCAACAAGAGGAAGAATTTCAGTTAAAGGCAGTGTGTTGCCAATAATAGATCTTGGCTCAGATATTAATCCTGAACTCACAGGAAATGAAAACATTTTCTTATCAGGAGCAATTCTCGGTTTAGATAAAGAATACATAAGAAAAAAATATTCTTTTCTTGTAAAATTTTCAGGTCTTGAAAAATTTATTGATGTAAAAACTAAGCATTATTCTTCAGGTATGAAAATGAGATTGGCCTTTTCAATACTTTTATTGGCAAATCCGGATATAGTATTGATTGACGAAGTTTTTGGAGTGGGAGATATTTCTTTTCAGAAGAAATGTTTGAAAAAATTTCAGAAATTTGTAAAAGAAAAAAAAACTATCATATTGGTTTCTCAAAATATTGATTTAATCAATAATTTTTGCCATAAAGCCTTATTTCTCGATAAAAATAATTTAATCTATTTTGGAGATTCATATATTGCTACTGAAAAATATTTGACAAATTCAGAAAAAAATTATAATGATTTTGGTAAAAAAGAAATAGAAATAACATCTGTTAGTCTTCTTAATTCTAAAAACCAAGAAACGGAAAACTTTAGACAAGGAGATAAAATGATTTTAAAACTTGGTTATAATAATAAAAAAGATATAAAAAACCCGATGTTTGGATTGGCAATATTTTCAAATAATGTGTTCTTAATAGGTCCAAATACCACAAAATCAAATGTGCTACCTAAGAATCTTAAGAAAAAAGGTTTTGTTTTTTTTGAAATAGAGAGTATTCCTTTTAATATTGGCAGGGGTCATTTGACTGTGGCAATCCATGATTTTAATGGAGAAATTTTATACCATAGAAAAGAAAAATGTAAATTATTTAATATTGAAAAAGGAATTAAACATAAAAATTTTTCAGATATGAATTATTCATGGAGTTTTGAGTAAAGAATGCTTTTTGAAAAAAATACTTTTCCAAAATATATGACTTTAGATATCAGTAGTACATGTAATTTAAATTGCATAATTTGTTCTCTGAAGAAATATTACAAAAACAAATCAATTATGCCTGAGCAGGTTTTTAAAGAAATCACTCCTATAATTCCAAAGCTTGATTATATTGATTTAAATTGTAATGCTGAACCTTTAATGAATAAAAATCTTTTAAGTTATCTTAAGCAGATAAAATCTATTTCACCAAAGACGAAAGTGGGTTTTCCAACAAACGGAACATTATTGAATGAAAGAATCATTAAAGAATTGATTTTAAATGATTTAGATATTATAAGATTCTCTATTGATGGATCTACAAAAGAGACATTTGAATCAATAAGAAAGACTGCTGATTTTGATAAGCTCATTCATAATATTAAATTGTTCAATCAACTTAAAAAAAAATTCCACAGAAACAATCCTCAGATAACAATAGTTTTTTTAGCTATGAAAAAAAATGTTAAAGAATTACCTTTGATAATTGATTTAGCAGAAAAACTTAAAATTTCAGAAGTTGCAGTTTTAGGATTAGAGCCTTACTCGAAATTAATGTCAAAAGAAATATTATATGGTAATTCTGAATCAAAAAAGTTTTTTGATTTAGCAATGAAGAAAGCACTATCCAAGAATATACATCTTCAACTTCCAGTGCTGAACTCTTATATGAATCAGAGTTGCATTTTCAAAGATATGTTTTTTATTACTGTAGAAGGGGATGTTGTCCCTTGTCCTTTATTATCCTATGATAGAGAGTTTTATTATTTTGGAAAAAAATTTTTACATAAGAAAAAAATATTTGGAAATATTCTTAACAAAAATCTTGAGTCTATATGGAACTCTAAGAAATATAAACATTTTAGAAAATTATTATCAAAAAAAAAATTTCCTAAAAGCTGTAAACATTGTTTGATGAAAGAAGGATTAATAGTTCCTTTTGATGAATCTATTTAATTAGTTTTTGAATGATTTTTCCAGTTTTCGTTTTTCCAAAACCACTGGTTATTCTAAAAAAAGGATAGATTACTGATGATTTGAACTGACAAATATTTATTAGTTGTTTTTCAATAGTCTTTTTTTGATTATTAATAATGTTGAAGAGTTCTTTTATTTGTTGATTCTTTATGATTAGTTCGTTATTTCTAGTAATCAGTTCTCTCTCGCAGATTTCAACAGATTTTTGTTTTTCGTTTAGAAGATTATAAACATTGAATTTGCTTTGTTTACATAATTTTGGTTTCTTACAGAACAAATCTAATGGTTCCATTAATTTATTCCACATAATTTCTTTTTTATAATTGTTTATATTCTTGATTATTTGATTTTTTAATTCTTTATTGTTTATCAATTCAATTATTTTTTCAGCAACTTCT
>JAHIUF010000038.1 GCA_018817005.1 Nanobdellota archaeon | reverse complement strand
AATGACTCCCTGCAAGATTTCTCTTGACTCTTTAGATCAGACTTTGTATATTCACTCGATTCAGGATTCAATTGACATGGCAAATATTAAATGGATGATTGATGGCTTTAATTACCCGGAAGGTCTTGACCGTTTTGTAACCGACACACTGACAGTCTGGGTTAAGCCAGGTTATGATATTCCTGACAGCTCAACACTTGCTTATCTTGAAGAAGTCACACTTTCAGATGACAAAGACGGCATAAGATACATATCAAAATACGATTTTGCAACAAAATTTCAATACTTAGGAGAAGAACAAAAAGAACCCTATATCTCGGTATTATTCATTGAAGGTATGCCACATCCTGGCTCTCATAGTGAAACAGTGGACTTTAAAACAAATATAATTCAAAGAGCGAATCTAAGTTTCGACACTAATGTCTCAAAAACTGACATCATGTCAGAGATTGCCCAGACTTTGCATCAGAGAACTGACAGCCCGCTAAATTGGGGTGACATAATAGCAGACCCTTTAACAGGCAGACCGATTTACTCTGTCAAGATGCATGACTTGGGGGTTATCGCTTACAGCTTTGAGCCGGGAACAAAATTCAATATCTGGTCAAAGAGCGCATCAAACACCACTGCAACCCCTGTGCCTGTGTTTGAGAGTGTTTATGAGAAGTGAATTTTTTTCTTTTAGATTTTTCTGGTTGGTGTCTGCTTTTGGTTTTTTTATGACTGCAAGCAGAACAGCTAAAATTTTTGTATTTATTTTTCAAGTAAATATTTCCATATTGGTTTGACGATTATTTTGTATTTTTTGCCTTGTTTATCGTTTTTTGTGAATGTTTTTTCTTGTTCAGCCGTTAATATTGTACCCTCTTTTAATTTATATGTTTTCAATGCTTCTATAAGACCATTGATTTCTCGTTGCTTGTTTTCATCATTTAGTTCTTTAGTCACTTGTATTGCATTCACTATCTTAAGCCCTTTCTTTATTACAAAATCACATTCATGTTTATTTTTGTGATAATACACAATGTTATTCATTCTTTTTAGTTCGATAAAAACCACATTCTCCAATATCCTGCCGTAATCTTCAGAAAATTTGAAGTTTATAGAATTAGACAGTGCCCAGTCTATTGAATAAAATTTTTTTGGATTAAACATTTGTTTTCTTAGGGAATAATCGAATTTGCTCAAAGAAAAAAACAAGAAGCTTTTTTCCAGATAATTTATATAGTTTTTGATTGTATTGATGCCTATGTCGAATTCCTTGTTTAGTTTGTATAAGCTAAATAATTTGCCAATATTACTAGAAATCAACAATGATAATTTTTCTAGGACATCTTTATATTTGATATTATATCTAGAAATGACATCTTTTAACAGGATTGATCTATAATATTCCTGCAATAGCTCTTTTCTTCTGTTTATTATTATTTCAGGAAAACCTCCAAATTCAAGATAATAATTATATTGTTTCTTTATTTTGCCAACATCTTCAATTTTATATATGGATAGGTTATCATCACAAATCTCTTTAAATGAAAAAGGGTACATATGAATTTCCACATAACGTCCAGCAATTGCAGAAGTCAGTTCTGAAGATAGAAGGCTGGAATTTGAGCCTGAAATAATAAATTTATATTTCTCATAGCTTCTTGCAATCCATTTTTCCCATTTGGGAACATTTTGGATCTCATCAAAAAAGAAATATATTTTTCCTTCCGGTTTTCTGAATTCAAAAAAATATTCAAATATTTTATCTAAGTCTTTTGTTTCTAGAAAGGATAATCTTTCATCTTCAAAATTTATGTAAACTATGCTTTCTTTATTTACTTTTTTAATCAGGTATTGCATCAATTCATACATTAAATAAGTTTTACCACTTCTTCTAACGCCAGTTATAGCAATTATCTCTTTAAAATCCAATAATTTTATTGCATTATCTAATAATTGCCTTTTTTTGATTTTGATTTTAAATTTATCTTTGCTTTCTTCAAAAATTCTAAATAAGGTGTTTTTGTCTAGCATAAAGAATGATTAGGAGAACAAATATATAAATCTTTCTGTTTATAGAACTATTTTATAGTAAAATCTTTCTGTTCATCATCGCACATAAATTTAAGCCCAGAACAACATATTACAAGCCTGGATGATTTTTCATAGAAAAACCAAAAAATTTATATATAACAAATAGTTACATATGTGTATCAATAGGTGATTAATATGACACAAAAATTGTTGGTGAAAAAAATTAAGCATTCTCCTACTTTGAACACTATTTTGATGGTTGAAGAAGTCATAAAGAATGCTGATGATTCTATTGTTAGTGTTGCATACATAAAGAAGAACCTTCCAAGACAGGTAAACCATAATACTTTGATGCAAATTCTGGAATATCTTGAAGAAAGCAACAAAATAGCAGTGAGTCTAAAGGGAATAACCTGGATACATAATAACAACCCTAATTTAAGAAAAGCAATAAACAATGGACTTGAAATATGAACAAAATAATCAGGATTAAGTTATCCCCAGAAGCAGAAGAAGTTTATAAATATTTGAATAAAGAAGTTGGTGAAGTGAAGAAAAGCGGAAAAAAGAGGACTTAGGAAGTTCAAATATTTGAAGCTTTTCAAAAAAAGAAAGATTTAGTTAAAGCTAACAAGCATTATGGCGAACCTATAGCCAAATCAAAGATTCCTAATAAGTTCAAGATTCAGTACGGCATTACAAATTTATTTTGGGTAGAGCTTCCGCATTTTTGGAGATTTTTTTATACATTAACTGAGGGCGATTCTGAGATAGAGATTATTGCTTTTATTCTTGACATTATTAATCATAAGAAGTATAATAAGTTATTCGGTTATAAAAAAAAGTAATTTAGCAAATAATGGTTTGTTTCGGATTAAAAAGCAAATACTTGTTTACTTAAAGGTAAACATTCAGATTCCTGAAATGCCACCTTATGATTCAAAATCAACCACTGCAACCCCTGCGCCTGTGTTTGAGAGTGTTTATGAGAAATAGAAACTTAGATATTCTTGTTTATCAGTGATTTGATTTCTTGAGATAGTTTTGTTGATTGTGCTATAGCTTTTTTTGCTGTCTCAAAATCCATTCTTTTGCCATAGTAGGTTAGCGAGTTTCTTTTATATCTTAAATCATCAAATTTTCTGAACAAATCATCTCTTTTTAATACGTCTTTTAAGTAGAATCCCAAACATAAATGGTTTTTCACTTTATATCCTGCAATTATTATGAGTGCGTGAAGCAGTTCTAATACTGTCGTGTAATAACTTTCGAATATGTAATTCGCGTTTTCTTTTTTAACAGTTATCTCTTGTTGATATTTAACTCTTCCATCAGCAGTCTCTATTAATGACTTGGCTTTTGCTTTATCAGGGGTTATTCTTATCGAATCGTTTGAATCAATACAATCGTTCCAGCTAGCTTCATTCATCGTCTAGAATACCTCTAAAAACCCGTTTAGTATTTGTCCGTTTATAATATTGTTTGCAAGTTCTTTATTGTTTATCTGTTTTAAGCTTTTATATTGAAATAACTGTATTTTTTTTGATAAATATTTCTCATAAGTGTTAATACTTGATTTTTTCGGGTTTTCTGTCTGCAAATATATGTCTATATCGCTTTCTTCAAAATCTTCCCCTTTAGAGTAACTCCCAAATAATATGATTGTAGGATTGCTGTATTGTTCTATAAGGAAATCCAGAAGTCCTGATGAGTAGATTCGTTCAATATTGTATTGTTTTTTTTGAAGTAAATACTTTTTTGATGATCTGTTTGCTGAGAAAAAGGTCACATTTGATATTAGCTGCTTTTTTAGTATTTCCTCTTCTTGCAGTTCTTTTGTATATCTGATGACTGATGGTAGAGCAGATTTTGTTTCCCGTTCTATTGCTCTAACCCGCAATCTTACTGTTGGATTTTCAAAAAAATAGTTTTTTATACGCATTTTGATATTTTTTGTTATCATTTGATAACTATTAATTTCAACTGATATTTAAAGTTATCGTTTTTTCATTAAGTTAAAATCATAAAATACCCTTTAAAAAACAGTTCAAGAAAAAAACGAAAAATCTTCAAAAAAACAAAAATTCAACCCAAAAATCAGAGTTTTAAACCGAAAGTTTTAAATATGTGTGCATCATTATATGTTGTGTTTTGTAATATTTGGTGATGTAAATGAAAGGTCTTTCAAAAAAAGAAACTGAAGTTATTTCAGAATTGGAGTTTAATAAACAGTATTATTTTACTCGCGAGGATATTGCTCATCATTTTGTTAGCGATTCTAGTTTGAGGCACACAATCCATAAGTTGCTTGAAAAAGAACGCATTATTAGTTTGAATAAAAATAAGTATTATCTTGTTCCTATTATGGCTAAGACTGGAAAGTGGGCTGAGGATTCTTTTGCTATTGCTGATGAGGCTATGAATGGAAAGAATTATTTTATTGGTGGTTGGGCAGCTGCTAATTATTGGAAGCTTACTGAACAAGTCCCAATGAAGATTGAAGTTCATAGTCTTAAGCGTTTTGGTAAGAAAACTTTGATTAATGCATCGTTTATTTTTCGGAAAACGAGTGCAAAGAAACTTAAACAAGCAGTTGTTAGAAAAAGAAAAGGTCATTCATTTAGAATATTAAATAAAGAAGAGTCTAGAAAATGGTTGTCAAAAAGGAGTTAAGCATTAATGAGTTAAAGCTCGTTCTTGCTGAGAAGAAATTTCAAGAGGACTTATTAGTTAAAGACTATTATTTGACTGATATATTATATTTAATCAAGGATTTAAAAGGAGTTTATTTTAAAGGAGGAACTGCTTTGCAAAAAACCATTTTGGAGTATTCTAGACTAAGTGAAGATATTGATTTTACAATTGATAGAGATTTAGAAAGCGTGAAAAAAGAAATCATTGCAATTATTGATGAGAGTAAATTGTTTGGTAAAATCACTAAAGACAAGGATGTTGATGGTTTTGTCAGATTGGTTGTTCCCTACAAATCAATTTTGGGTGATGACCAAATTTTCATTGATTTAAATGAAAGAGGCAAACTATTGACTAAACCTGAACTTTTGGAAATGAGTCATTTTTATCCCAATATTCCAAAGTTTCGTTTTCCTTGTCTTTCAAAGAAAGAGATGATTGCCGAAAAAGTTGTCGCTGCAATTGGCAGGAATAAGCCTCGTGATCATTATGATATTTATCAGATAATCAAACATAAACAGTTCATTGATATGGATTTAGTTAAGAAGAAATGCGAGTTCACTGCTAACGATCCAAGCATTCTAAAGATGTTTAATAAAGCTAAAAAACTCCATAATAAATGGAATTCAGATATGATTCCCCTGCTTGTTGAAGAAGTTTCTTTTCAAGAGGTTATGCAAACTCTTGCCAAACATTTCAACCTAAAAACCGAAAAGGAAAAAATCAAATCTGATAAAACCATCCGCTCCTAATGGCGTTGCGTGGAAACTAGCTGGCGTTAGCCAGCTTGGAGAAGTATGAAGTTCGTCTTCTGTTGTGTAGTATTATTCTTGCTGTTACTTGGTTTAATTGGCATAGTGGTCTTCTTTTCATTAGTAGTTTGTTTTTTGTTT
>JAHIUF010000008.1 GCA_018817005.1 Nanobdellota archaeon | reverse complement strand
CCAATTATAGGTGAGGTTGAAGAGTTGAAAAAAGCAAGGCTTTTATTGATATGTTGTACAAAAGAAGTTTTAAAATCAGGTTTGGCTCTGCTTGACATATCCGCTCCTGAGAGAATGTGAGCCTTTAAAATACAAAACTATTTATATAAATTGTTTCTACTTAAAAATAGGTGTTTGGGTGAAGGACAATAAACAAAAAATTCATCTTTTTTTTTTAGACTTCTTAGATGTGGTTATGTTAAGAGGTGGTTCTCATCGTTAGAAGATCTAAGCATGATAGGGGTGTTGAAGAAATTGTCAACAGATTGAAAAATAGTTCTGTGAAATATGATGATGTCTCCACTCATTTGTCTTATGGACATAGAAAATCTGGTTGTGAGGGTGAAATGGATGTAATTGCTTACTATAAGGGCAATGTGCTTATTTTTGAATTCAAATGTAATGATTCATATAATTTAAGAGCAAAAGCTTTCAAACAATTAAGCAAAGCTGCCAAGCATTTCAAAGAGCAAAATGTATACACATTCTATGCTTATTGGCATAAAAGAGAAGTGGTTTATGAAAAAGTCGCTTCAAGGAGTTTAGAAAATGAGGGTTTATGATAGACAGAAACGAATAGGTGAAATTATAGAAGAAATTTTTTTTACAGGACAGCAACAAACACATGAATATATTTATCTTGGGAAATTGGATGAAGCAAAGGAAAACATTGATTCTTTAGGTGAAAAACTTCCTAAATGGAAGCCTCAAATTTCTGATAGACGATTCTCGGATTTAAAAAAGAAATATTTTGACTTGAAAAAAGAGTATGTGAAAAAGGAACAAGATTTACAGAAAGAGCAGAATGCGGTGAGTAAGAACGACTAGTAATCGACTCAGACAAAAAAGGAGAGTTACTCCTCCAAGTCAGGAATTCATCAGACGAATACTTAAAAGAACATCCAGAAATAACACTCATGATGCGGGTATTGATACGATTGTCAGGCGCTTGGAAGATAGTAATATTGAATATCTCAAGATTCATTTGAATGAATTTTATGGTTTGCGAAACAACCGTAATCCGACTGGTGAATTGGATGTTTGTGCTTTGTACAAAAATTACATGCTAATTTTTGAATTCAAAACATTTGATGCTTTTGAACTCAGAAAGAAGGCTTATTTGCAGCTACAGAGAGCAACTGATTATTTTTTAAAACCTTTAGAAGAAAGAATGCTTTCATCAGAAATGGATTTTTTGTCTCCAAAAAAAATTTATACTTTCTATACCTATTGGGATGAAAATGCGAATATTCAGATAGAATCTATTCGTTCTTTTTATCACTATTGAGTGTCAATATTTCAATACATTTATAAATATAATTATATTCCTGTTAACAATTTATAATTGAACGAGAGGATATCCTTTGACAGAAACATCAATTAAAAATGAATTACAACAATTATTTATTACAATACCCTCTATTCATTCGGTTTATGCAACAGGAAGTTTTTTGAAAAACTCATTTCAATCTGATAAAAGCGATATTGATTTATCATTGATACTTTCAAAATCAAATTTTAAAGATATTCATAAGTTGGAGCGAGGATTAAAAAATATTGGCGATGACTTTAAAATTAAAATATCTACTTGTTATTCTCACATACATGAGTTAGAGAAAGATATGAAACAATTTAATATGCACATTCATGGAAAAAAAAGAACATCTTATCTATATGACTTTTGTTTTTCTAATAAAATTTATGGTGAAGGAATAGAACCTTTTTTGAAAAACATATATTATCATCCATTTGAGGTTTTTTCAAATATCTCAGAACTTATAACCAACATATATCATAACTTAGGTCAAACCAAAAAAGAACAAACAACCTGTTTGAATATTTCGATTGTAGTTGCTAAAATAACAAACACTCTAAATAATATTTATGAACCAGATAAACAATGTACTATAGAACAATTTCGAGAAAATATAGATGTTAAAAGAGGGAATGAATTATTAGAATTATATTTAAATAATAAAACTGGCAAGTTATTTTCAGATAAAGATTTTCAATTTATGATAGATTTTTGTTATTATTGTCAAGATCATAGCAGAACCAAAGTGGAGGTAACAAAAAATGAAATTAAAAAAATCAAATAATAAAAATAAATTGATATTAATACTTGGTGCACCAGTAGCTGGTAAATCAACCATTTCATCGTTACTCGCACATAAACTCGGAATAAGACATATTATTGATACAGACATATTAAGAAATGTGAAAGCTATACATAACCCTGAAAACAAATATATCAATTCCTTTTCTTTTCTTTGTTGGAAACACTTTGGAAAAAGACCCACAAAAAAAGCTGTTCTTAAAGGATATAAAACTTATTCTCAACAAGTAATTTCTGAGTTAAGAGGTATAATAAATATAAATAACTCTCTTGGTCGTACAGTAATCATTGAAGGTGTTCATTTGCATCCATCACTGTTAAAGGATGTTTTTAAAAAAGAAAATGTTTATCCAATAGTTATAAATGTTGATTCGACAGAACATAAGAGAAACATAAAGCTGCGTGTAAAAGCTAGTTTTAATCATGACCCGAAATTGTATTTGGATAATTTTGAAGCAATAAGAATTATCAATAATTATTTATTGGAATACTCTCAAAAAAATGGTTTTCAGGTATTTCAGAATAGTAATATGAAAACTGTTATAAATGAAATAATAACAGCGGTTAGTAGTTAAAATGATAAATAAACCAGGAATAATAGTTATACTATATAAAAAAGAGAAAGATGGCATTAAATATGCTTTATTCAAAAGAAAGGAAGACTGGGTTGGATACGAATTCTTGAAAGGTGGAATGGAAAAAGGTGAAACACCCATTCAAACAGCCATAAGAGAGTTAAAAGAGGAGGCAGGACTTTCATACACTAAACTTATTCAATCTAAACATAACTATTCTTTTGAATCGAAAAAAAATGGTGAAACTGTTTTTCATGGCATGGTTGTTTTCTTTCAAAAAATAGCTTCCTCTGATAAAATAATTATTGATAATCAAGAACACTCAGCAGTAGACTTTTTTGAACCAAAAAAATTAATTTTCTTATTGCCTTTTGACAGTTTAAAGGATTTATTCAGAAAAGTGCATGAAGAGATTTTGAATCATGAAAAAAACGATAATTGAGTTTGGAGGAATAGATGGTTCTGGAAAGAGTACTCAAATAAAAAAAATTCATGATTATTTCTTGAAACAAGAATTAAATGTTATAATTCCAAACTCTTGTGTTGATTTTAGTGAATTATATCCTCAAACCCTTTCTGAAAGAAAAGAATGGTATAAAACTGCTAATCCTGAAGAAATTGTAAAAGCAAATTTATCTGGTGCAAAATTATGTAACGATTATTGTTTGGATATTAATTGTGACCTAATATTACTTGATAGAGGATTTGTGACAAACAAGTCTTCATCAGTGGCAAGAATGATGTCTCGAAAAAAAATGGATTTTTTATCTTCTGAACGATTCATTGATTCTATTGCTTCTGATTTAGGTTATAAAAAAATTGAAGATTTAAATATAATCTATTCTGCATCAATTAATACAATAAAAAGCAGAATAAAATATCCTATAACAAAATCCTTCGAGGATTACTTGCAAGATTTTTGTTATTCTATAAAACAAGTTTCTTCTGATAAAAATAATAGAATTATACTGTCTGATAATCGTGGCAAAGAAGATGTTTTTGAAGAAACAAAAAGAACTATAAATTATTTGCTTATGACTTAACTGCTTTATCAGAGATTATTGCTGAGTTTCCTGCCGGGTCATTTAGTGTTATCTTTATTTTATCCTGACCCCACATAACTCTTGTAATCTTTTTAATTATGTTCTTAGCTTTTTTTACATCTGCCCTATCATCTGATTCATCTCTGATTATCTCCACTTGTTTTTTCATTCGATTGAGAATTCCTTCAATATTTGTTATGTATCCGTTTGCAGCTTCACCTGGTTCTATACTTCCAACGTGAGCAATTTTAACTGTCGCTGTTGAAGATTTAATAACTCTTATCTTCATGTCTTCTTCGGAGTCAACCTCAATAGATAGTTTAACAGGCTCTCTTTCTTCTGCAGCTTCAACATCTGCTTTATGATAATTACAATTAGAACAATCCATTGAAAATACATGTACCACTCCAAAAAAAGGCACATCTCTTGGTGCTTCTCTTAGCGTAAGCGTTTTTTGATTACAAAAGGGGCATGTTTCGCCAGATAATTCTTCCATTTCAAACTCTTGATTTTTGTCGTTTGTCATCAATTCCTATTATTGGAAATGCGCTTTATATATATTGTGGTTATTTAAAATATAATCCTTAAAGTTATATAATGCAATTGCAAAATATTTAAAAACAAAAAAATCAATTATTAATCATATATCATCATTCTTTCTCGACAAATTTTTCATATTCAAAACTATTTTAGAACTGTTCTTTTAAAGAAAAGAAAAAATTTATTCTGTGCTTATCGAGTTTGTTTGTTTGCTTCTATAGATTTTTGCAAAGCTTGGTGTAACAACGATGTAATCGTCACCAAATCCAGCAATGTCTCCTTCAATAGCATCACAGGTTTTCTTTAATTTGTTTATTGCTCTTTTTAATTCTACTAAGTCTTTGTCTTTCAAAGGCTTGATGTTAATTAGTGCTATAGTGTATCCTTCTCTTAAACAATCTAATATTTCTTTAATGTCCGAGAAGTCATCCATGACAAAGGGCCTTACTATGACTTTTGAAGTCCTCTCTGGCTCTGCTTCTGTGTCTAACTCTACGTATTCATCTTCGCCTTCTAGTTGTTCGTCTTCCTCTGGTTTCTTCATGAATTTCATTAATGAAAAAAGGCTTTTCATAGTTTTCCCTCCGAATTTAAGCATGAACTCAATATTTTAAGTATGATACAGATATATAAATCTTTTGATTTTTTGGGCGTTGCGTGGAAACTAGCTGGCGTTAGCCAGCTTGGAGAAGTATGAAGTTCGTCTTCTGTTGTGTAGTATTATTCTTGCTGTTACTTGGTTTAATTGGCATAGTGGTCTTCTTTTCATTAGTAGTTTGTTTTTTGTT
>JAHIUF010000037.1 GCA_018817005.1 Nanobdellota archaeon | reverse complement strand
TCGCTTATTGATGTGATGCCAAGCAACGCTTGACGTACACAATAACGTTTCTTTTTTAATGAATAAACCATTAAACCTAGAAATGAACACTAAACTATAGGTCTGAGTGTTGTAACTGTGACATAATTACGTCTCAGCACAACAACTTTTTTTTTCATAAAATTTATATAGTATTATTTCTAAATAATGATTATTAATTACTTTTGGAGGTTTTTATAAAATGAATAAAATATTGATTTCTATTCTTGTTCTTCTGGCATTATTTGTTGCTGGTTGTGATATTGGTCCATTTTGTGGTGATGGTTATTGTGATATTTCTGAAAACGCGCTTGGTAACTGTCCCGAGGACTGCAATTTTCACCCTAAATTTTGTAAAGATAGTGATGGTGGAAAAGATTATTTTACAAAAGGTGAAGTAGATGTTAGCTTTGGAAATATTGCGGAGGTTCATCTGGACCATTGTGATAATAAGTTTATTCTTCAGGAGCAGATTTGTGTAAATGCTGATGCTGTAAGCATTGAATTTGATTGCTCTGAAGAAAACGCTGTTTGTTATGATGGACAGTGTATTGAAGAAGATGAACCTATAATTGTACCTGAACCTAATAGTGCTGGTTTTTCAGTAAGATTTGCACAACAGTTAAAAGAAGTTTCTGTTCCACGAGATGCATTTCCGATATTGAAAAATGGTGTTGTTGAAGATGACAATGGGGATGAAACTTATTATACGCAATTCATTAAACTTGGAGATGCGTCTGTTGATTTCAAAAACCCTGATAATGATATTTATTCAGAACCAATGTTGCTTTTGGATATGCTTGGACCTATTTGGTCTTATGAATTTAACTTTCCAGAATCACTAGATATTTATGCTCTTGATGACGGAGAATCAATTGAGCTATTAGGTGAAAAATTCTTTTTTAAAAACATTGCTCGAGGAGATGATGTTGTTCTTTACAAGAATCTTATTTCAGGAATTGTTGAATTAGACACACCTCAAATAATCACTGTTGATGGTAAGAATTATGAATTAGAAGTTGTTGGTGCAAACCCTGATTCTAATGAGATTATATTGTCTGTCAATGGTAATAAGAAAACCTTTTGGAGAGGACAATTAAAGGTTGTTGATGGTCTCAGGATATATGCTCAAGATGTATTTATTTCAACTATTGGAGAAGGTTCTGCAAGTATGAAATATGCAATTGTTTTAGAGTACAATCTTGGAAAGGTTGGCAACTTTTTTAATCAATTAAAGGTTGATGCAGAAGATTTGAAAGGTGTTGAAGCAAAAATTGTTCCGGGTCAAAATGATTGGATTATATCTAAAATAGTATTTAGAATAAATCCTGAGGAGATTCAAAACCCTGCAACTGGTGAAAAGTATGATTGGTTGGCAATCGGTGATTCATTTAAGGATCCGTTATTTGGCTTTGAATTATTGTTTGATGATGTTGTTCCACAAATAGGATATGATACTCGTGGACTTATTGAATTTGCATCAGATAATGATTTAGAGATTGGTTTCGAAAATAGTCTGGGCAAAACATATGAACTAGATATGTATGCTCATTCAGATGGTCAAATTGTGTGGGCTAATAATTTCATGGTTGCAGATAGTTTCCAGAAGATACCTGAAGATTCAATATTTATTGTTGAAGATGAAGTTAATAATATGCTCGTCTCTAATATATTCAAACTTGTAAATATTGATACTCATTATGGAAATGCTTATTTTAGAGATGTTAGCACCGATGAACAATTTGTTGTTAAAAATGGTACTGAATTATTAAATACTGGTTCATATCTGTCTATTGTTTCAGAAGAGACAATAACTCTTTCAAAACCTACAAAGAATTATTTTAGAACTGGCGATGATGTTGTTGTTAGATTTTCATCACCAAAAGATTCTCTTGTATTTATACAGGAACCGGGTTATTCTGATTTCTATTTAAATGTGTCTTTAGAGAATAATGAGTTGATTTTGTCAAAGCCGATGGGTGTTTCAGGCCGTTATGAATCTGCTTCATCAGATGATAAAATCTATGGTGTAACTGGTTATGGATCTTATTGGATTTATAACAATGATAATAATAGAAAAATAACTTTTTTAACACCTTCTGAGGAGGCGAGGTATGTTTTTGAGTTAACAGCACCATAATTTTTTTTTTTTATCGTTCTGTTTTTTATCTTTTCTTTTATTCTTCTGCTTGTTTCTTTGCAACCTTGAATGTTACTATTGTAAGACCAAATAGAACTATTAACTCAATTAGGAGTATCGTAATTGATCCTCCAAGTTCAAAGAATCCTCTGTTAAAAATTATTGCTTTTCTTAAGACTTCTTCACTTATAACAAAGGGGTTGATTCTTGCAAAACCTGCAATTTTTGGACTCATAGATTCTATTGGTATTATCATGCTTGAAAACATGAACATGATAACAGATAATATTATTGCAGTTAATGTTGTTGTTTCTTCGTTTCTCAGAAGGTTTCCTATGATTATTCCTAAAAAAGAAAACAGTGTAATAACTAACAAGACCAGCACTATAAGTGATCCTAGATTGGCTCCGGGATTAATTTTAAACATTGTTGCAGCAATTATTATTACTATGCTTATTTGCACGCCTGCGATTAGTAATGTAGTTAAATAGTTTCCAAGTGTGAAAAAGAAGTTGTTTGCAGGTGTGATGAAGTTTCTAAAATAAGCGCTGGTTTCTTTTTCTTTCATTACAAGTGTGCTTGCGAGAAGAACGCTTACAAACATAACCACGAGAACAATTAGACTTGGAAAGAAGTAGTCTAGCATCTTCATCTTTGTCTTTAATGGTTTTATTTGTGTGCTGAATGGTCTTATTATTGATTCAGGAGTTATTATGCTCATGTCTGATATGCTGTTTTGTATGTTTGAAAAAATTCCTTCTATTGTGTTGAATGTAAGCATGTTCTCGTTAATAAGTTGATTTGCGCTGGAAAGATCTGATGAAAGAGTTTGTTTTGCAGAATTTATGTTTTCAAGTTGTGTTTTCGCACCTTCAACGCTTGTTTCAATTGTTCCAAAAGTTTCAATTGCGGTGTCTAGTTGTGTATTTGCTGCTTCAAATACAAAGGTTGATTCATCTTTAAATTCTGATAGTTCAACCTTGGCTTTTTGTATATCGATTAGTAATTGGTTGAGTTGTTCTTCAGTTGTTTCAAGTGTTTCTAATGATTCATCAGCGTTTTTTTGAGCAGTGTATAAAAAAGAGCATGTTGGGTTGTTTAGTGTTAATAATTTTTCATTAAGAGCCTCACTATCATCAAGGTAAGGGGTTAAATCTTCTGTTTGTTGTGCGAAGCATAATTGTTTTTCATAAGCCCAATCAACACTTTCTTTTAGGTTTTCAGTTGTTTTTTTACGGTTTCTAACATCTTCTCTTGCGACTATAACCATTTGTTTTATCTTTTCAAGTTGAACTAGGCTTTCATCTATCTGGGTTGATACGCTTTCTTCATAGTCACCAATTATTACTTTATTTTGTTCAGTTTGTGATCTTAACAGTGTTACATTGAATTGTGATAAATCAGTATCAATTCCAAGATTTTCAATACTATCTACTGTTGTTGATAGCTTATCGCCTAGAATTCTTGCATTTTCTTTGAGAGTTGTTATTAGGTTTGCGTTGTCTCCTAAAGTTTTAGATGTTTCTTGGACTTTTTCAAGCAGTTGCTTTGTTAAATCCATACTCATTTCACTCGATTGTTGGTTAAACTTTGTTGAAATAACATTTAGAAGTGTGAAAACAAGGCTTAGTCTGGAATAATCAACATGAAATTCAATGTTTGACGTTGAATTTATTTCTGGCGGAAAAATCAAGCATAAATGAGTTCTTCCATCTTCAACACCTAAAATACATTTTTGTTTTGACTCTTCCATCACCATTTTAAATTCTTCTGTATCAATCTTTTCAAGGACTGAATTAACCAAATCATTTTTTGTTTCTGAAAAAACACCTATTTGTATTCCAAAAAGCCCTGTTTTATTAAATGCTAAGCCTATTATTCCAATCAATAGAAGCGGGCCTATAAGTATTATTAAGGAAGAAGTTTTAGATCGGAGTAGTCTTCTTAAATTCTTATTTATTATTGCTATTAATTCAGTTATCATTTTCCTCCTGTAAAGGCTTCAAAAACCTCACTTAAACTAGGCTTATTAACATCAACATCTAACAATGATTCGTTTAACTCTTCAAGCACATGAAGTATTTGGTGAAGTGCTTTTTCAGCTTGTGGAACGTATAAAACGATTTTGTGTCCTTCTTGTCGCGTATAACTTATTTTTGCACCTTGTTTTATGAGTGTGGCGATTATTATGTTGTATCTTCCAGGGAATGTTTCTAAGTGTATTTCTTCATTTTTAGAGTATAATTCTTTTAATTGGTCTGGGCTGCCTGTAACGAGTATTCGTCCGCTTTTTATCATTGCAACTTTTGTGCAGATTTGTTCAATCTCTTCTAGAAGATGTGATGATATGATTATTGTGATTCCCAGCAGGTTGATTCGCTCTATTAATTCCCACATACTTCTTCGAAGTGTAGGATCAAGACCTGTTGTCGGCTCATCTAAAATTAAAATTTTCGGGTCATGTATTAGTGCACATGCAAGGTCTAATCTTCGCTGCATTCCACCCGACATCTCGTTTGCTATCTGGTTTTTAAATTCCCAAAGTCCCACTAGTTTTAGAAGTCTTTCAATGTTTTGTTCTATTCTTTTTTTAGGTAGTCTGTATAATTTCCCAAAATAACGCATGTTTTCTGCACAAGTTAATTCTTGATAAAAACAATTATCTTGTGTTCCAAAACCAAATAGTTGTTTAATTTCTTTCAGATTATGCGTGACTTCTTTTCCTTTGTAAAGTATTTTTCCGCTATCTACTTTGTAAAATCCAATGAGGCTTCTTAGTAGGGTTGTTTTTCCAGCTCCGCTTTTTCCAATTAGTCCAAATAACTCCCCTTGATAGATGTTAAAATTAATCCCTTTCAACACGTTTTGGTCTCTGAATTGTTTAAAAACATTCTGAAAACTAATAATAGGCTGCATTACAAGTCTTTTTAAACTTCATACTATATAAATTTACGTTATTATTTTTCAATAGAAAAAACTGTTTGAAATCGTAACTTTTTTATACTTGTTTCTTGATAATTGTTTTTAGTTAATAATTTAATTTCAAAATAGTTGGTTTTTGAGGTGTTTTGTATGAAGAAAATTTTGTTGTCGATTATTGTTTTATTGGTTTTATTTGTTGCTGGTTGTGATTTAGGCGCTCTTTGTGGTGATGGTGTTTGTGATCCTTCTGAGGATTGGATTGATAATTGTCCAGAGGATTGTAATGTTCGACCTTTACCTAAGCCTGTTTGTGTTGATAGTGATAGTGGCCAAGACTTTTTTGTTAAAGGAGAAGTTTCTTTGATTTATGAAAGTCACGGCGTAAGCTATCCTGATACTTGTGTTAATGATAATTTTTTGATAGAACAATACTGTCATGAAAACAATCCTGAAGGAGTCGAAGTTGAATGTTATGATTTTGACGCCACTTGCAATGATGGTGCTTGTGTTAAATCTGAAACTGTTGGTTCATGTTCTGATTCTGATGGTGGTTTTTATTATAATGTGAGAGGTTTTGGATGTGTAAATGAAGAGGATAAAAGAATGACTTTTACCTTAGAAGAAGGAGCAGAAGCTATTCTTCCCGATGGACTTGGAAGAATTGAATATTACAAAAAACTTTCAGAAGATGAAGTCATACTTGTTTTAAGAAATGGTGAGGGAGGTATGTCTAGTAATGTTTCAATACATGAAGTGGGTGATTTCCCAAAATTCATTTATTTCTTGGCACATATTAGTCTTGATTCGATAGTCATTTATGCTTACCCAGATATTGATTATAAAGGTGAAGGTTGCGTTATTGATAAATGTGCAAATGGAATTGAAGATGTAAATGAAGTTTATTGTGATGGAACTCTTCTTGAAAGGTCGATTGTTGATTGTTCTTATGGTTGTGAGAGTGGTGTTTGTTTGTCTTCTCCTGTTCCTCCTCCGCCTCTTCCTGAGGATTTTTGTTTTGATTCTGATGGTGGTGTTGTTTTGGATATTTTGGGTTTTGTGAATGGCAGCGTTAATGGTGATTCTTTTTCTGGTCGTGATTTTTGTGCTGCTGATAAGGTTGTTTACGAGTATTTTTGTGATGGTGATTCTATTAATGCTTCACTTTATGATTGTTCTTATGGTTGTGAGAATGGTGTTTGTTTGTCTTCTCCTATTCCTCCACCTGTTCCAACTAATTTTTGTTTTGATTCTGATGGTGGTGTTGTTTTGGATGTTTTGGGTTTTGTGAATGGCAGTTTTAATGGTGATTCTTTTTCTTTTGTTGATGTTTGTGTTGGTGATAGGGCTGTTAATGAGTATTATTGTATTGGTGATTATGCAAATGTTTCTCCGTCTTACTGTCCTTATGGTTGTGAGAATGGTGTTTGTAAGCCTGCCACTCTAAAAGATTCATGTTTTGATTCTGATAATGGAACTAACCCAGAGGTTTTTGGCAGAACAAATGGTTATTTTTCAGGAGCGTTTTTTAACTTGACTGATTACTGTGTAAACAAATCCATTTTAAGAGAGTATTCTTGTGCTGGTTATGCTCTTAAATATTCCTCTATTGCTTGTGAAGATGGTTGTCAAAATGGTGTTTGTTTGAACATTCCTGATTCTATTCTCGCAACTGGTGATGATCAAATATCTGTTTATTTAAATGGAAATTTGTTAGGAATAAGCAATAAATGGTCTGAAGCACAATTATTTGAACTTGATTTGAATGAAGGCGACGAGTTGTTGTTTACTGTTCGAAATAGTGGTGGTTCTGCTGGTTTCTTGGCTGAAATAAACTTTAAAGGTCAAAAAATCATTTCTGATTCTTCTTGGATTCCAACAAAAGAAGATAATACCCCGACAATCGTTGATGATAAAGGTGTCTATGGTGTATATCCTTGGAATAAGAATGTAAAATTGAAAGATGAAACAATTCAAACTTCTGCTCATTGGATTTGGTCAAAATCTAATGATTTGGTTTTGAGATTTCGAATAATCATTGGTGAAAAACTTCCAAAGTGTTTTGATTCCGATGGTGGTAAAAACTTTAATCTTAAAGGAACAATGTTTTATAATGGTAAGTTGTTATCTGACTCTTGTCTTTCAGAAAGGCAGATTTTAGAATATGTTTGTGACGGTGATAACTATCAAGTTATAAATCAAACTTGTCCTTCTGTTTGTGAAAATGGTGCTTGCGTGAAGAAAGAATTATTAAACTGTGATTGGTCTCTTTGGTCTGATAGAGATGATCCTGGAGGAAATGGTGATTTTGAACCAATAACAAGCTTATGTGCTAGTACACCAAAATTGGTTGAGTGTTACACGACGAAAGGTGAGTCTTGGAACGATGCAGGTGAAAAATACACTTGTGACTTATCATATGGTGGAAGATGTATTAATTCACAACAATCAGATGGTCGTTGTCAAGACTATAAAGTCAGGGTTTGTTGTGACTATTCGCGATCTGAATCTTGAGTTTTCAGATACTTTTTTAAAAGAAATGTTTTTTACTATTGATTATGGCTAAGAAAAAATTAAAACAATCAAAAAATACTTCAAAGATTTCCAGCTCTTCAAAAACATCTATTCCTAAGAATAAAAAAAGGTTAGTTCTTGTTTCTAAAAAAGAGGGTCGTTTCTTTGCAGGTTACATAATCGTTGGTGTGTTACTCGCAATAATTCTAAGACTTATTTTCAAACTTCCTGTTCAAACAACTTTTAGTAAGTTTTATGGTGTTTTATACATGTTTTTTGTACCTGGACTTTTTATTTTCAGAGCTTTTTACAAGCACAAAGTTTTTGAAACTTCTTGGGAAGAATATGGTTTTCCTGTTCTTATAAGTTGGATTCTTCATTCATTGCTTATTGCTGGCATTAGTGGTTTTTTCAAAACTGCAATTACTGATTTGAATCTCTACGGTAGTTCTGCTGTGTTGATAGTTATATCAATAGTTGTGTTTTATGCTCGTAAATAAATCGTAACTTTTTTATACTTGTTTCTTAATATTTCTTTTTAGTTAATATTTTGATTTTGGAATAGGGTGTTTTTGAGGTGTTTTGTATGAAGAAAATTTTGTTGTCTGTTTTTGTTTTGTTGGTTTTATTTGTTGCTGG
>JAHIUF010000036.1 GCA_018817005.1 Nanobdellota archaeon | reverse complement strand
CCACGATTAAATGATTGCCAAGAATATGAAGATTATACGCCAACACACTTAATCCTACATATTTTTTGTAACCATACAGTCCTTTGTCTACACAACGATTTAATCCATGATGTTCCAACATATTTAGTGTCTGTCCGAAAACACCACTTTTCAAAAATAATTTTATTGATTTTTTCTAGTTTTATCATTTCATTATCCCTTTTCTATAGATTTTCCGGTAACTTTATTTTACATTTCTGATATTTCATGTTTTTAAAAGACATTTTTGGATAAATTGTATGTGACAAGAGATGGCTTCGCCACGCTATTCTATATTTTTTCTTCTTTGATTAGTTGTCTTTATCTTCAGGCAACTGTTCGGCGGTAACGGTACCGATAGTAGCGATCTCTTTGTTTCTGTTTTTCTTTCTCTTTTTTTCTTTCTGCCACGATTAAATGATTGCCAAGAATATGAAGATTATACGCCAACACACTTAATCCTACATATTTTTTATAGCCATATAGTCCTTTGTCTACACAACGATTTAATCCATGATGTTCCAACATATTTATATTGCTTTCTACTGCTGAATGTGCATTACGCAACTCCTTAAATGTTTTGTTGCTTTCTCGTTCTTTTTCTTCCGTATTCAATTTTCCCTTTTTGGGCAATATGATATTTTCTACCTGTGCCTTCATCAGGCATTGATAGTTGTCTTTGCTGAAAAAACCTTTGTCAAAACTATGGCTGTATATTTTCTGACCGGGAAAAGTAGTGTGCAGACGCTCCATCAGTGATTCTACTTGTTCAACATCTTTTTCTTTTTCCATTACCTTGTAATCCACAATGAATTGATTTTGATCAGTAGTGATTAAAAGCAAATGTCCGAGTTCTACAGAAGGAAAATGTTTCCCTTTGTTTATCCACTCTGTATGCGGCTCAAAAACAGAATGTATTTTTTCTGATGCTTCTATCTTTTCTCCAAAGAGCAATCTGCGCTCAATTAAATTGATTTGTTTTTTTACATACTCATTGTATACACAAAGTTCTGCTATCAAGTTAAGGATTTTTTTTGCATCAACGACAGCAGAAAGATGTAATATGACAGATGAAAAACGCCGTTCTAGTTTTTTAGCTTCATTCAAATATTGTTGCACAGCTTGTTTTTTTTGTTTCTCATTTTTACCTCTGAATACTTGTTGAGAGGTTTTACGGAAAATACTTTTTGTGTTTCTGTAAATGAGTTTTATTTTACGCCATCCATTCAAACAAGTTTCCTGTTGTAATTTTTCTATAGTGTCTAATCCTTTTCTCAGTGCATCCCATAGTAGATTTAAATCGGTAGGAAAATGTACATTCGTTTGCAACACATAACTATCTGTTTTTAGCATGAGCGATTTATCTTCTTTTTTTTTGTTAAGCAACTTTTGTCCATGCGAAACAACTAATATATTGATTTCATAGAGCGTTTGTTCATCTATAAGAGAAACATTGTCTACAATAGTTTGATAGAAAAATTCTTTTTTTGGTATATCAAATGTGTCTGCGTGTATGCCTAAAATTTGACGCATCAATACATCATAATTGGAGAGGTATTCCAGGCGATCCCAATTCGTATTTAATGTATGTCGCACTACTGCTAACACAAGAATATGCCATAAATCCATACCGGTACGTCCTGTTTTCTTTTTGCCCGCACATACTTTTTTTTCCAACAGAGAAAAAATTTTTTTATTTAACTCAGGTGTAACAAAAATATATTGCAGAGATTTGAGTACAGGGGGCATCTCATCACGACTGCGCCGTGGGAATTTTACTTCTGAAATAGGAGTGATTCCCATTGTAGTTTGATGTTCAAATTGTTGTCTCATAGTTATTGAATTTGCCTGCGAATATACTAGATCTTTCAATCGGAATTTTGTGAAATTAATGTTTTTGCCAACGGATTCGTATCAATAATTATCTTATTTTTACTATGACTTTATGCGTTTTCGGACAGACACTAATTATTTGCTCGATTGTTACTTCTTTAGCATTAAACTCAACAACTGCCTCAGCATCATCAAAGCTTACAGAAGCTTTTTTAACGCCATTTGTCTTCAATAAAGCATCCTTTATAGAAGGAGCACAACACGAACCGGTCATACCTTCTATTTTTAATGTTACTTTCTCTACCCCTTGCGTATGACCACTATAAGATACAGCAGTAAACATTAAAACAAGGATAGTACAAACACAATATATTTTCATTTTTAACCTCCTTTTTTTAGTTTAACATTTTATCCTTCAGTCTGCTCTAAAAAGTCAAAATATCGAAAAAACAAGCTAAAATAGGGAATGTTTTATGTCCACCCGCATTGAGATCGTG
>JAHIUF010000035.1 GCA_018817005.1 Nanobdellota archaeon | reverse complement strand
GCAACAGGTCCAATAGTCGGCTTCGGAATGAATATATTAATAAAAACAATAATCAACAATCCAGTATTCACTCAAACAGAAAGCTACATCAACGACATGAGAGCATTCTATCAGCAAAAAGCTGATGAAATCTGGAAAACAGAAATTAACAACTAATGATAAAAACATAGAAATAAACTTAAAAATTATTTTTTATCTGCTTCTTTTTTATCTTCTTCAACAAGCTTAACAGATTCTTTTGAAGGTTTGGATTTTTCCTTTACAGGTACAGCTTTTTCTTCAGTTACTTCTTCAGGAACATCACCTTTAGTTGCTTCTTCAAGAGCATCATCCTCAACTTCTTCTTCAGCCGATTCTTCTCCTACCACTTCTGCAACTTCTTCAAGTTTTACTTCAGGAAGCTTCATATCAGCCTTATTTAACTCTATTTTTAAAACCCTCATCTCTGCAGCCTTTAAAGGATAAATCTTTGAAAGACTAGCACGAACATCTTTTTGAAATTGATAATTAACAAGTTCTGAAACAACATTATCAAAAGGACTTTTAGCTAGTTTTTCCCTGATAAGCTTTCTACCTGAAATTCTTAAATTGCTAAGAACAGATTTGTGAGTATTTGAATTAGTTATAAATAAAGGTTTAACTCTGACAATTTTATTATCAGCAGTTTTAGCCAAAAAAGAATCAGAAACCTTTTCTTTTCCACGCTTAACAAGACGTTTTATAAAACTAGGCAATAACTCAAATTTAACAGGTGTAGTATAACCTTTACCGTCAACAACTTTTGTAATTTTAAACTGAATATTTGTATTCTGTTTTTTTGGATCTCCTAAAATATTCATTAAATTCATAGTTATATATCTTCCTTCCATTGCAGAGGATTCTGCAAGCAAGCTTTCACCGATAACTTTTTCATTAAATATCTTTGGAGCAATAATAGGATACCATTTCTTCTTCTTTATTTTTTTTGTTGCTAAATTCTTCTTTGCCATGAATTCTCAGAAAACACGGTGCATTTATAAAAGTTATGATTAGATTTATAACCTAAAATAAAGTTAAAAAAAAGAATTAAAAAAGAATTAAATATCTAAATTAATAACATCTTTTGCATGCTTTTCAATAAATGCTCTTCGAGGCTCCACTTCTTCCCCCATAAGAACAGAAAACATTTGATCAGCCTCAACAGCATCTTCAATTGTTATTTGTTTTAAAGTTCTGTGTTCAGGGTCCATTGTTGTTTCCCATAATTCATCAGGATTCATTTCGCCAAGACCTTTATATCGCTGAATGCTTACACCCGAACCCAACTCTTTTAGCAATTGCACTTTATCTTTTTCCGTCTGAACATAGTGTTTTGACTTGCCTTTCTTCAAAAGATAAAGAGGTGGTTGAGCCAGATAAATATATTTACCCTCAACAAGATCCCGCATATATCTAAAGAAAAAAGTCAGTATTAGCGTTGTTATGTGATTACCATCAGTATCTGCATCACACATAATGATTATCTTATGATATCGAAGTTTAGTTATATCAAATTCTTCAGCAATCCCTGTTCCGAGAGCTGTAATCATAATGATAATTTCATTACTAGAAATAACTTTGTTCAATCTAGCTTTTTCAACATTGAGAATTTTTCCTTTTAATGGCAGAATTGCTTGAAACTCCTTGTTTCTTCCTTGCTTTGCACTTCCACCTGCTGAATCACCCTCAACAAGAAAAACCTCTGCATTAGCAGGATTTCTCTCTGAACAATCTGCAAGTTTTCCGGGAAGAGTTGATGTTTCAAGAATACTCTTTCTTCTCACAAGTTCCCGTGCTTTTCTTGCAGCATCTCTAGCTTTTGCTGCATTCGAAGCTTTATCTATGATGTCTCTTGCAACTTTAGGATTTTCATCTAAGAATATTACAAGACCTGCACTTACAAGACTATCAACGATTCCTTTAACATCTGAATTTCCAAGTTTTGTTTTAGTCTGACCTTCAAACTGTGGTTCAGGCATTCTTATTGAAATTATCGCAGTCAATCCTTCTCTTACATCATCACTTGAAAGTTTTATTGCTTTGCCATTCATGTTTTTTTCAGCGTAGTTATTTAAAGTTCTTGTAAGAGCAGTTTTAAACCCTGAAAGATGAGTTCCGCCCTCATGAGTATTTATGTTGTTTACAAATGAAAAAACATTCTCAGAATATGACCCAGAGTACTGCATAGCAACTTCCATAAACACATCATCTTTATTTTGATTAAAATATATTGGTTTATGAAGAGGTGTTTTATTTGTATTTAAGTATTCAACAAAACTTATAATTCCCCCTTCAAAAAAATAATCTTTCTTTTTGTCTTCTCGTTCATCTTCAAAAATTATTCTAAGACCCTTATTTAAGAATGCGAGTTCTCTAAGTCTTGTTGCAACGGTCTCAAATGAAAATTCTGTTATAGAAAATATTTCTGGATCAGGCTTGAAAGTAACTGTTGTTCCTCTCCTATCAGAGTTACCCATAACTTTTAATTCAGTTTTCTTTTTTCCGCGAGCAAATCTTTGAACATATGATTTACCATCTTTTTCAACATAAACTTCTAACCACTCAGAAAGCGCATTTACAACGGATACACCAACACCATGAAGTCCTCCTGAAACCTTATAAGTGTCCTTATCAAACTTACCGCCTGCATGAAGTTTTGTCATTACAACTTCAACTGCAGACATTTTAAATTTTGGATGTTCATCAACAGGTATTCCCCGCCCATTATCCTGTACTGTAACAGAATTATTTTTATGAATTATGACCTTTATATCTGTACAAACACCAGCCATTGCTTCATCTATTGAGTTATCTACAACTTCATAAATAAGATGATGTAAACCCCGTTCACTTGTGCTTCCAATATACATGCTGGGTCTTTTTCTGACCGCATCAAGACCTCCTAGAACTGTTATGTTTTTTGCATTATAATCTGTATTTCCTGTCATTTTATCACTCATATCCACCCTCAAAACAACTTGAGAAGTTGTATTAATTATTGATTTGACTCAATTTAAATATTTTTCGATTGAAAAATGGGATTTCAGGTCTTGAAACGTAGGAATTCTGGCATTTCAGCCCATCGAATTTAGCTGTTTTAGAGGCTCTGTGTGCGTTTTATGATTTATTTGTTAAAATTTAAATAAAAAGATGCATTTCCAAAATAAAAAATGAAAGATTTAGAGGAAAACAAATCATTGGATGAAATACGTTCTAATATAAAAAAAAGTCTTGAAGATCTTTTTGAAAAAATTGAAATTGAGAATTATAGACAACCTTCCGGCCTAGAAAAAAGATACAAAAGTCTTTTGCATAGCATACATTGTTCATCTGAAAAATCTAAAAAAAAAGGGTTGATAGCTTTAAAAAAAGAAATTGAAAAAGACCCTGAGAATATTCGTTTGTTAAGTTTTACTGCACAAAGATATGATGAAATAAATGATTATGATAATGCAATAAAACTTTTCCAAAGATGCAAAAAACTAGAGCCTGATAATCCTAACTGGACAAATAACATAGGCGTTATTTATTCTCGAATTGGTGAGTATGACAAAGCTCTTGAAAATTATTTGGAAACAGTAGAAAAAGAACCAAAAGAGCCCATGTTTCTTTTAAATGCAGGTTTGGGTTATCTTCATCTTGATGAAATCAAAAAAGCTGAGGAGTTTCTTAACAAGGCTGATGAAATCAACCCATATCATTGTTTCGGACATTATTGCAAAGGATTATTCGCCCTCCAAAAAAACCTTTTACCAGAAGCACTTATAGAAGGCTTAAAGGCATTTTCGCACGGACCTGAAAAAAGATATTTTTCATTATTAAGTCTTATTTTCGAAAAATTTCAAAACATTGATTCATTAGTATCCACACTTGAAGACTATTTTGAAGAAACAAAGGATTTTACAAACGCAGGACCTATTCTTGCAAATCTTTTAGATGCACAAGGAGATATTGTCAAGCATGAAAAAATTATGAAAATTATTATCAGAGTTTTAACAAATGAATTGAATCAAAAAGATGAACTCTTAAATGACATAAGTTTTCAATCATCCAATCCTGTAAAAATAAATTTGGAAAACCCAATTTCTGAAAACCTTTATATAATAAAAACAAATAATCCTAAAAAAAAGTTTTCACATGAAAAAGAACGCCTTACAAAAGAATATGCGACAAGTCTTTTTTTAGATAACACTTTACGATTATACGGAACAGATGTTTTAAATGGGATAATTGATGAAAAATTCATAATTGTTCCCGAACCTTTACTTCTTTTTGAAAAAGATAAAAGGATATATTTTTTTCAGAAGAGAAAAAAAGCTTTGAATCTACAAGATATTTGTAATAATATTTATGGTGAAGAAAAAGAAGAGATAATAATTCAAAATATTAAGTCTGCTTTAGAAAGTATTGCAAAAATTCATTATTTTGCCACTATTGAACTAAAGAAAAAATTTAAAAAAAAAATATTCACAGTAGCAGATGAAAATAAAACATATAATATTACGATACCTAAACTTGAAATCAATAAAGAATTTTTGAAACGTAGCTTTTTAAAGAAAAAAAACGATGCTTGTCCTCGTTTAATTTTCAACTCTGAAATAAAAGAATTTTTTATGGAGTATAGTTATTTTATGGAAATGACGCGTGAATTAAATTTTTTTATTCATGGAGATTTTTACGCTACAAATGTTCTCGAAGGGGGATTAATTATTGATTTTGAAAAGGTTTGCATTGGAGACCCCACACACGATATAAGTCAATTGTTAGAAAATCCATTGTTTGATAAATTAAACAAAGAAGAATTACTTAACCATTATACTAATGAATTGGTTGATTTTGAAAAAAATCCGAAAATTCCCAACATAATTCAAGAAAACTATCAAAAGTATCGTGTTCATATTTGTCTTTGTGAAACTGGTGCACACCTTGCAAGAGGTGAGTTTGAAACTGCACAAAGATATGCTGAGAAGGCTTTGTCTTATATGGATGGTTCCCTTAAAGACTTGTTTGCACAGTATCTTAAGACTGCCAATTATGATTTTCTAAGAGATATAGTCTAAATCTGTGACACCAATAATGAACTGGTCATTTCGAAGGTTGTTTCTAAGATAATTTGCAGTAAAAACAAAATTTTAATTTGAGATTTCTTTTCACAGATAATTTCAATTTCTTTGTTTATGGCTGTTTTATTTTCTTTGAATAATGTTAGTTTTTCCAGATTAAAGCTATAAAATAATTCGTAAAATAATCTAACATATTCATTTACCATTTTATATGTTTCAGTGATGTTAGGGTTTATTTGTTCTTTATGTTTTAGAAAAGTTCTACATATCTCTCTATAATAATCACCAAGTTTTTCTAGTTGAACAAATATGTGATATAATGGTGCTGTTTTCATTTTTCCGGTGTATAATTTCTTGTTTATTATTCTTCTACAAAAATCTGAGAACCGATTAATATTATCATCTCGTTTTATAATTTTTTCCAACTCTTCATAATCTTGTTTTATTATTGCTTCCAGACTATCTTGTGCAACACCCAATAAGAATAGAAACAATCTTCTCTGCACTTTTTCAAACTCATCTGCTTGTGCTTTTGAGAGTCGTTCTATCAATATACTGTTATTTGTTTCTTCTATTATTTCAAAGCCTATGCAAGATTTTTTTATGGTTTGGTCTATTATTTCTAATTGCTTCTTATTTTTAAAGAAAATTTTTATTTTGTCATACCCTGCTTTGTAGAGCGCACCAACATATCTGTTTAATAATTCTTCGTGTTGAGCTATGTCCACTTCTATTTCTTCTATTTCTTCCTTTCCTTCATTTTCTTTTGTTTCTATTAAGAGACCTGTTTTGGTTTCAAGCAGGTTTATCTCATCGCCTTTTTTCACTCCTTTCTCCTTCACCCATTTGATGGGCAGTGATACTACAAGTGTTTTTCCGGCGAGTTGAATGATTTTTCTTTTCATTTTTTTATTAAGACAAACGATTATATAAATATTTCGATAGTATATAATTATAAGCAAATATATAAATTATAAGAAAAAATTATATAATTATACTAAGTCTCAATAGAATTAATTTTCCGAAAGAAACGGAAAAAATTCGAAAAAAACGAAAGGTGATTATTATGCAAAAAAAAGATCTCTTATTTTTAACCCACTTAAGACAAAACGCAAGAGAAACATTAACAAGAATAAGTAAAAGAACAGATATTCCAATATCAACATTATACGACAAATTAAAAACCTTAGAAAAAAGTTTGATAACAAAACACACAACACTAATAGATTTTACAAAACTCGGCTATCTTTGCAGAGCAAACATAACTATCAAAGTAAATATAACCGATCGGGAAGAAGTAAAAAAATATCTACAATGCCAAGAAAATGTTAATTCATTATTCAAAATTAACAATGGATACGATTATTTAATAGATGCAGTGTTTAAACATGTAAAAGAACTTGAAGATTTCCTTGAAAAATTAGAACAAAAATTCCCAGTAAATGAAAAACAAGTTTACTACATAATTGAAGATATAAAAAGAGAAGCATTTCTAAGCGACCCAGAAATAGTGAATATGCTATTAAAAGAAAACAACCAAATGAACATAATAGACCCAATTATATTATAAAATAATTCAAAAAAATTAAATAATCCAAAAAAAATAAGAATAATAAAACAATCATAAAAATAATATTTGTCCTAATGAGCGTGTTTTTATTAAATTTTAGCATCAGAATATCTAAAATAAGAGCTTTGAAAAAATCAGAGATTGAGAAAGACAATTACCAATCTTTTGACCCCTCATTAAATAAGTAATCTACTGCGGACAGATTCGGGACGAATTCATTTTTTCCTTTTAAATGTTGATTATATATTGGGTGCTTAAAATTTTGAAATTCTAAATTTAAATCTTTAAACTTGTCCGTTTCTATATATGCCCTTGCACCATCGCCAGAAAGATAGGTATCTGCACCAAGAGTTTTACAAATACTAATTATTGCATCTGTTGATTTGAGAGATCTGTCATAATCTAAGTAATTTGCTCTCACAATTTTTGTTTTAATTCCAAAAAAATCTTTTATTTCTTCAATCAATCGAATATTAATATCAAGCAAGAAATCATATTTGTCTTCATAAATTGAATTCAGTTTTGGAAAGAATTTTGAGAAGAAAGGTTTCTTACTGTAAGATTGCTCAATTGACTTTAAATGCTTTCTCTGCCAAAAGGATTGATTGCTAATTTTGACTTTGAATAAGGGCTGCAAATAAGAATCCTTTGACACAGGAACAGTAAGCCATAATGGTTCGTTCCGGGTTACTATTTGATTTCTGTTGTGAAACTCATTTTTTACAAATTGTGCTGTATCATATAAAACAAAAACATCGGATTTTTTCATCTTGTCAAAAAAACCAATGTATGGAAGATAAGTCGGTTGATGTATTGATACAATCATAAAATAATGGTTATGAACCCGGATTTAAAAAACTTTAGAAGAAAAAACTATTTCTTGTTCGAAGGTGTTGTTTCAACAGTATTGTAGGCTTTACAGTAAGACATAAGAACACCACGAACCAAAGCGATTTCTGTCTTGCTTCTTTTTGATTGTATTCTATTTATGCGCAATTCGACACTATCATGATTATCCATCATATCCAAATAACCATTAAAATTAAGATTTGTAAAATTCATATTATAATTAAAAGAACTTGTTTTTCCAGAAATAACTAATGTTCTTTTAACATGTTTTATACCATTAATTGGTATGTCAAAGTCTTTTAATAATGCATAACTTAATTCTGGCACAAAAAAATCTTTTTTAAATTTCAACAAACCTCTTAATTTATAACTTTTATCAACCCATCTGCAGATAAGATTTTGAGGCGGTAAGAAATTGTTTGTGGTATTAGGGTCTTCCAAGAATCCCTTTTCATTTTCTATTTTGTAGTCTAAAAGAATATTTCTCTTAACGTCATTTTGAGCAGATATTTGTTTGTATTTATCTGTATAATCTTTTAATATTTTCAACAATACTGAAGAACTATAATCATCCCATCTCTTTTCAATATTAACGCTAGCATAATTAGTTCCAACAGTAAATTTGGAATTAAAAACTTTTGTTTCTGCACTTATTTTTGTCTCTTTATCACTAGATTTTATTTTTGATATATGAATTTTCTCTTGCTCTAATGAATTAAGTAAGTAATCTAGTAATGGCAAGTCCTGAAGAGGAGAATCAAACTTCAGCTCTAAAAACACATCATGATTCTTAAACGACCAAGCATCTATAAATTTTATATCTGGAAGGAACTGGTCAAAACGAGGCTTTTCATCTGGATTAGCAGAAGAACTAGAAGAATTTTCAATTATAGTATTAATCATAAGTGGTTCACTTTCATCTTCTGAAGGCTCAGTTCCTAATACCATAAACATCAGAATCAAATAGTAGTATTTAAATATATCGGTTTTTTACTACTCTGAAGTGATTTATTGCGTTAATTGTTTGTTTTCATCAACAGAAACAATCTTGAAAAACTTATCATTAACACGAACCTTTGAACATTTAAAAGTAACAATCACCCCTTTCAAAGCCCTTGAAACAACCTCATCATCAACTAACATCTCAGGAACAACACCCTCTAAAACACCCGTTGTCGGACCAATCACATAAAACAAGTCGCCAAAATTAACATCACCCGCTTCCAATAAAACCTCTACAACACCAAGTTTATTATAATAATTATTAACCTTGCCCAAGAAAACCTTACGCGTCGTTGCTTTTGAACCATAAACACCAGCCCAAGAATCCAAAGGATAACCCATGTAAAAGCCAGTGTTAAAGCCACGATTGTAAACTTTTTCCATCTTCAAAACAAGTTGTTTCTTCAAATTAGCAGAAAGACATTTATCAAAAAAAGCATTGATTGCTTCGCGATAAGACTCGACAACAATTTTTACATACTCCGGAGAACGAGCACGCCCCTCAATTTTAAAGACATCAATACCTGCAGATATGAGTTTATCAAAAACAGGCATCGTGCAAAGATCTTTAGGAGACATCACAAAGTGATTATCCAAAACGAGTTCAGTTCCTTCCTCATCATCAATAATTCTATACTTACGTCTGCAAGCCTGTAAACACTGACCACGATTAGCAGATTTACAATGATTAAACTGAGACATAAAACAACGACCGGAAACTGCAACACACATAGCACCATGCACAAAACACTCAATCTGAGCATCAAGTTTGGACAAAGTAATTTTCTTTTTTATCTTTTTAATTTCAGGAAGAGAAAGTTCCCTTGCAAGCACAAATCGCCGAACACCGAAATCATAATAAAATTTCAAAGCCTCAAAATTAGAAACAGAAGCCTGTGTTGAAAGATGAAGTTCAAAACCTAATTTTTTTGCCTTTTTAAGTACAGAAAAATCCCATGCAATAATTGCATCGACACCAGCAATTTTTGCAGCTGCAAGAATGCTATCCACGAGTTTCCCCTCTCCCTCATAAATAATCGTGTTAACTGTAAGATAAGCTTTCATATTGTTGTCATGGCAACGAGAAACAACTTCTTTCAGCTCATCAAAAGTAAAGTTTGAACTGCCCATTTCGCGCATATTCAAATCCTTAACTCCAAAATAAACAGAGTCAGCACCCGAATCAATTGCTGCTTGAAGCATTTCAAAACTTCCTACAGGAGCCATAAGTTCAGGTTTCTTAATCATATAAAAGAAAAATTAAAAACCACAATATAAAGGTTTTTATAAAAAAAGCCTCCGGTGAGACATATATTAAGCATTTAGTGTTTTACGCTTTATAGTGGTTTTAATATAAACTAAACCTGTATCGTGTAGCAAACAAGCAAGTTCACAAATATTCTTATCAGCACCATATTTTTCGCATAAACTATTAGTAACATCAATCATGGGATTAAGATGATTTGAAAAAATCCATTTGTTAGTACAATAAATATCTGATTTATCATCTGCTTTAGATGGGAATAAATTCCAAACTTTCATTCTAATTGCATTTGTTTTAAATCCATAATTTTTTAGAATAAGAATAAATTTTATAGCTTTATCGGATGAAAAAGCCCAAAAAGTTGTTTAGTTATTAGAAGTGCCCCGAGCGAAACTATTTGATTACTTTACCATTTAGAGCTTAACTAAAAGAGTAAAAGTTGTTCTTTCAAATTCAGTTCATTTATAAAGCCTTTCAGTGAGATGAAAACCTTCAGATATAAGTTAAGATATTGTTTATTGTATGTCTTCACTTGCGCGGGTGTTTTTTCTTTAAGAATCAAACAAATACCTTGTTTTGGATTTTATAAGAGCATTTTTTCCCGCATTCATACACTTCTAATAATTTATTATTTCTCAATAACTCTTTTTTTAGAGGCTGAATGAAATTAATTTTTTTCCCGCGTTTGAATAAATAATTTTTAGTTTCTCCTCTCAAAATGCAAATATTTATAAATATTAACCATTATTGAAGTTGTATGAAACTACTTAATCCAAAAAAATACTCTCGATCTCAAACTGATAAAGCTGGAATCACACTTTCAAAGAAAGAAATTACTGAAGAAGATAAGAATGAAGCACTTGAGATACTCGGCCAATGGAGGGGTGCACATAGTTATCCTTTGCACATATTTAAGAAAACGCTAAAAAACTACTCTGAAAAAATTGACCGGAAATCAATAACTGTACAGCGATTAAAAAGGGTTCCGTCCATAATAAAAAAACTCAATAGGACATATGAGTTTCAGGAAGGAAAGATTAAGCTTTCTAGAATGCAAGATATTGCTGGTTGTCGAGCAATAGTACGATCAATAAAGAATGTTTGGCAACTTAAAGAACAATATCACAAAAGCAAGTTAAGGCATAAATTGATAAAAGAGTATGATTATATTACTTATCCAAAAATTGATGGGTATCGAAGTGTACATTTAGTATATAAGTATGAAAGTGATAGGGAACGAAAAGAATACAATGGTCTCCTTATTGAAGTGCAATTAAGATCTCAACTACAGCATATATGGGCGACTGCCGTAGAAACAACAAGTTTGTTTATAGGCCAGGTATTAAAATCCGCAGAAGGTGAAGCTAAGTGGAATGAATTCTTTAGACTTCTTAGTTCTGCATTTGCGAAGATGGAGAATTGTCCTATCGTATCAAACACTCCGATGAACAAACAAGTATTATACAATCTTATAAAAGAAAAAGAAAAAGAATTAAACATAATAACTAGAATGAGAAAATGGAATGAATCTCTAAGACAATTTGAAGATCTTAAATCAGAAAAACAAAAAGAATTTTTCGTACTGGAACTTGACACAATACAAGAAAAGATTACTATAACGGCATTCTCAAGAAAAGAAGAGAAAAAAGCAATAGATATGTATGCTCAGATAGAAAAGAAAATTTATGGAAAAAGCGAATATGATGTTGTTCTTGTTGGAGCTGACAACATGGTTGAACTAAAAAAAGCATATCCAAATTATTTTGCAGACACTAAAGAATTTATAAAGCTACTTACAACTATTCTAGAGGAAGTTAATTGATTATGAAGATATATAAAGTTCGTAATCTTAAAGAATTTATCTAAAATATAAATGCCCCGAGCGAACTGATTTATCATTTAACATCGCCTCCAGCAAACCTTAGTTTCATTTCAAAAAAATAAAAATATTCTAAAGTTTTATTGACAATAAAGGAAGTGTTTTACTATAAAAAACTTGCGAAAGAATTCAGAGAATAAAACCATTTCAGGTATATACAAAGTATAGCCTTTAACAAAAACACTGTCGAGAAAAATAAAACGAAAAAATAGTCAGAAAACAAGGTTTAAAGACGACAAACAAAGAAAAAAGGCTGTTTGGGACTGTTATTGAGATGGGACAAATATATACAAGCAATATTCTTTTAAGAATATTTTTGTCAAGAATTTATTTAAATAAGAATATTTTTTCTTTTTTATGAATAAAAAATTATACGCCCAAGCCACGCAGAATGTAGACTTTGAGATTGAAGATGAGATAAAGGAAAGAATACAAGAAGAATACGAGGGATTATTGTTTGAGTCTGAGAAAAAACTAGCTGATGAAAAGACCTTGCAAAAAATTAAGGGATTGTACGAGGAATCAAAGACTATCTTTCCAAGAAATTGGGGTGACGCATACCCAACACATCATAAGAAACAAGCATTAGAAGAATATGCAAAGACAGGAATATATAATCCAAACAAACTTCTACTCATTGAAAAATGGATTAAGTCAAGGATACACAACTAAAATGATTGAAACAATACAAATAGGGCAAGGAATATACTTGCTAGACGAAGAAGATAAACCCCTACAAAGCAAGTACGCACAAAAACAAGTAAAAAAAGATCCTTCTAAAAAGAAATATTTTCAAGTTTTAGAGCGAGAAGCAACAACACCGGTAACAAGTGCAGTTCATGGAATGTGTTGACAGAGTTTGATGAAGAATAAGGATTATTTAAGAATAGAAAGAGATTTGCGTAATAAAACAACTAATTCTTCTTGATTCACTCTATAAACATCTGGTATATCCAATGTTATTATTTTCTTCATCATATATTCTTTTGGATGGTTGTCTGCAATCCATTTTCTGTGTTCTTCTTTCATGCAGATTATTATATCTGCCCATTCAAGCTTTTCTTCAGTGAGAAATCTTTCTCCTTCTGCCCAGCAACCTGCTGATTTGGTTTCATAGCCTTTTTTAGCATAGATCTCAGCCGCAGTTGCACTTCTATGCAATCCTGCGTTACATACAAATAGTAGTTTAAGTTTTGGTATTATGTTTATTTCCATTTTTCGGCGTTGTTCAGAAAGGTATAAATATGTATACTGATTAAATATTTGTATGATTCAAACACAAATAAATAATCAGTATGAAGTTGGTTTACAAAGACAGATTCTTAAAGTTTTCCATGCAAGTAATTTGCGGTTACATGAT
>JAHIUF010000034.1 GCA_018817005.1 Nanobdellota archaeon | reverse complement strand
TAATTTAGAAACTCAAAATTAGTTGACAAAAACAAGTTTTGAAAAAAAGTTGTATAATCAACCACATTTAAAAAGAAACTAAAAATTTCACAAAATAAAAAGTGTCAACTAATTTCGGACTTATTCAGTTTTGAGTTTTGCTTCAGAATAAAAAATTTTCAATTTCAGCAAGCATTTTTTCTTGTAAACTATTTCAAAACTGATAACTCCACCCATCAACTCACTGGTTGTAATTATAAATCCAGATTAATGACACCCCTTTGTATGTCCATTAATGTTTGAGAATATAAGATGTGCTCAACTTTTAAAACTCTTCCAGCAAGAGTTTCAGGTGTATCTGTTTTGTATCTGGGAATTTTATACTGCGCTAAAATTCTACCCCTATCATAGTTTTCTGTGACTAAATGTATCGTTGCTCCGCTCTCAACATCTTCAGAATTAATAACTGCTTTATGAACTTGTAAACCATACATTCCTTTTCCACCATGTTTTGGAAGTAAAGAAGGGTGTATGTTAAGTATTTTATTTGGATAAGCATTTATTATTTCACATCCTAACAGTTTCATATATCCTGCAAGAATTATTAGATTCACCTCATGTTTTGTTAAAGTTTCCAGAATTTTTTCATCCGGACATTTTGTGTTAGTTGCATTGAAACAATAAACAGGAATATTTCTATTTTTTCCTAAAGTTAAAACAGAGGCGTGTTGATTGTTGCTTATTATTACTTTAGCAATAGCATCTAATGTTCCTAGCTTAATATTATCAAGTATGGCTTCAACATTACTTCCTCTGTGAGACGCTAAAAAACCCAAATTTAATTTCATAAAAATAAAATGTTTTTTAACTTTAATAAATATATCGCATGTGTGAGAATATCATGTGTGTGAGAAAATTATTTGTACAAGATTAACAAAACAGTTGTAAAAAAATCCGCAAGAATTTTTAATTAGGTCTACAAAGATTCTAAGAAATCACTAAGTTCCATAAAATCAAAGCTCTCTGTTTCTGCTTCAAGCGTGTTATATCTTGTCGGAACCAATTTATGACCTAAAAGTAATTGTTGTTTAATACTATCTGTTAATTCTTGATTATTATAAAATGATTCTGGTCTGAAACCAGAAGACCTAACAGGTTTATCAATATTTTCTGCAGCAGATAAGGAAACTAAATCTACCCAGTAATTCCACATATCTTTATCACTAAACTTGTTCCAATAAAGATAAGGACAGCGAACAAGATCTCTTGATAAGAAAGGGTGATCAGAACCATAACGCCAAGGATTTATCTGGATAAAAAACATGTTAGGATGAATAACAAGATTTTTTTCGTCAATCGGAAAAAGATTGCCGGTTCCGATTAAGTATCTCCTCAAAGGAGTTTGCAAGTCAAAATCTGATATGTTGACTGAAGAATTCACAGATACATTTTTAATATTTATTTTTTTCAAAAAATCAAACATGCCAAACTCCTTCAAAAAATATTCTATTTGTGAATTACAACTAGCATAGATTTGAGACCCTATATTTGATTTGTTTTTAAGTAAAGGTGAGAACCGCTCAAAATCATGGTAGCAAAGATATTCCTCTTCTAAGCTTTGTTTCATACTTGCAACATACTTTTCACCAATCCAAGCAGCAGATCCGTCCTCATCACTTAAGTACCTCAGTCCATGAATCACAACCATTCTTCTCAGTTCATTTTTCAAAAAATTTGAAGGTGCAATGTCGGAGTACGAAGCTTCAATTATCTCATTCAGACGATCAAGAGTGTTTTTTATCTGAATATTTAACATAAAAAAAAGAAACTTAATAAAATATAAATGTCTTTTGCCAAAAGACTGATAATCAATCAATAATATTCTAAAAAGAAAAAGTTATAAATAAAGGTAAGGATTCTTTAAAAAAATGAACATAGACAATGAATATAAAAAAATAGCTACAAAATACGCATTACCAAGTCTTTTAGAACTTGACAAAGAATTTCATATTGGAAACATCGACAATCAAACATTTATTTTAAGAGAAATAGTTAAAAAACTAATCGAAAAAATAGAAAGCTACGGAAAACTTCTTGAAGAACTAATAAATCCTGAAGGCAGTCTCACAAGCATGCATGAAGCTAATTTTTTTGATGAAGAGGATAAAAAACTTGCTATGATAAATTATAAAAAACTATTGTTTTATCACAGATTAGAATTAGAACTGGATCTTTATTATGAAGAAGAAAAATTTGCCAGTTTTATAAAAACCTTTTATGAAGAATGGCAAAAAATGAAAAAAGATTTAGTAAAAATTATAAGTAAAATGAAAGAGTCTTGGAAAAAAGATTTAAAAAACAAGGTAGAACTAGGATACTTTGGATGAACAAAGAATAAAAAATGAAACTATTAATAATTGGACCTGCAGGTTCAGGAAAAGGAACACAAGCAAAAAAAATAGCAGAAAAGTATAATCTTGCACACATATCAACAGGTGATATTTTCAGAGAAAATATTAAGAATAACACGCAACTTGGAAAAATAGCGTCGAAACTTATTAATGATGGAAAACTTGTTCCTGATGAAATAACCAATAAAATGGTTGAAGAAAGAATAAAAAAAGATGATTGCAAAAATGGTTATATTCTCGATGGGTTTCCAAGAAACATAATTCAAGCTAAATATCTCAGCAAAATAGATGATGTTGATTCAGCTATTGAATTAAAGGTTTCCAATAAAGAAACAGTCAAAAGACTTTCTAGTAGACGAACTTGTTCTAACTGTAAGAGAGGATACAACATCATAAGTTTAAAGCCAAAAATTGAAGGTGTTTGTGACGATTGCTCTGGAACACTTATTCAAAGAGCTGATGATAAACCAGTAGCCATTAAGAAAAGACTTGAAATCTATACAAATGAGACAAAACCAATTATAGAGTTCTATAAACAAAAAAATCTTTTGAAAGAAATTAGTGGTGAACAGGAAATAAATGTTGTTTTTGAAGAAATAACATTATTTTTAGATACTCTTTAATTTAAAAAACTTTAAAAACAAAAAGATTAATAATATAATTTAAATGGTTTTAGAACACTTATTTCCTGAAGATTGGCTTGAAAAAAAATTTCTATATTCTTTTATTCTTGGTGCAGGGTATTCTATTATCAGCATAATATTCGCAAAAATTCTTTTTCCTGCAGACCCAGCATTAGTGGCAGTTGCATTTACTTCGTTATTATTGCTTCCGGAACTTTACAAATTGTTTTCTATTGAAGAACGAATTGAAAAAAAAGAAAAAAAATTCGGTTTAAAAGAATTGTTCAAAGATAATAAATCATTTGTCAAAATATACGTGTCCATTGCTTTGGGAATATTTTTGGTTTATGCATTGGGTGCGATTTTTCTTCCTTCATTTCAGGTTAACCAGCTTTTTCGTGAACAACTTGAAATGAGAGGTGCAAGCGGAGGTGCAGTTTTTGATCAACCTTTGTTTTGGGATATCCTTATAAATAATTGGTGGGTTCTTCTTGCATGTTTTCTAATATCCCTCATGACTGGGGATGGCGCGATTTTTCTTATTACTTGGAATGCTAGCATGTGGGGTACAGTATTTGGCGTGACAGCAAGAAACGCGGCTTTGTTTTCAAACGCAAATCCTTTTTTATATCTCATATTAATTCTATTAATAGTTTTGCCTCACGCATGTCTTGAGATATTAGCATATATTTTAGGAGCTATTAGTGGTGGTGTTATTTCAAAAGATGTCTTGTTGGAAAAATTTGAAAGCAAGAGATTTAATGAAGTTTTCAAATATAATTTTTGGTTATTTATAATAGCAATAATAATTCTTATAATAGGTGCATTGATAGAAACAGGAGTCTTATGCAATATTGATTTGTATCAGCAAATCATAACCAGAAGTTATATGCTTGGATAATGACTGATTCTTGAGAGAATTATTTGAAAAGTTCTTTTATAACTATTGTTGCATAACTTCCTTTGGAAAGAGAAAAAGCAACTTTCAATTTATACTTTCCTTTGTTAAGTTCATCTTTTTCTTTTGTTCCTATTGTTAAGTCTTGAATTTCTGCAAAAAGTTTTCTAAAACCACCTTCACTACTAAGTTCCGGTATTTCCCGTATTATAAAGTCTCTGGTGGTTATATTCTCCTCATTCATCAAATCAGTTATAATTTTTTCAATTTTTTGATTTGGTATCTCCATTCCAAAACCTATAAGTGGTATATCTTGATTTTCTTTTTGTTTTGTTTTCAAGCATTCTTTTAGATACTTTTTTATTGTGATGTTAAATAAATAACTTTGATAAGCATGAACAAATAACAACAATATCTTTTTTGGAACTCTTCTTAATGCACCGACATAATCTTTATCATGATCTTTCAAATAAGCAGCTACTTTTTTCTCATAATCACCGTTACTTTTTAGCATTTCCAAAACAGCATTTTTAAAATCTCTTTTTAAAATATATCTTCCTATTTGCACATTATTCTTTGAAAATCTTTGTTCATCAAAATAATTTGGAACATAATTAATAGAATTTATTGTTTGTTCTTTTTCCAAATTACGAATAACAATTTCAAAATAGTTTCCTTTCAAATCACCTAATGAAATAGGTTCAGAAAGATAACCTTGAAATTGAAGCTTTATGTCGTTTAATTCAAGATTTTTCGATTTCGCATTCAAAATGGAGATGTATTGCTCTGTTATTGCATTTCTATCTTTAATTCCTGCATAACCAACATGTTTTCTTTGCACAATTAAACTAGTGCATATTGTTTGAATTGCTTTTTCAGTTGTATAATTCGTTTTTTTTAGTAGAAAAACAGCAAATGTTCCTTTTTTCTTAAAGTCTTTATTTGGTATTTCTCTTACAAAAAAATCTTCAGGTAATTGTTTTATCTTAAACATTTTTTTAAAATTATTGTTCTAAACGGTTCTCCCAATCTTCTTGCTAGACAGTTTTCCTTTATATAAATTTATATTAACGCATAAGCATACACACAAGTATACACCCCAAAATGACCTTGTAGAAACATACTTAAAAAAACTTTGTTTTTTCACTATTAAAAAGTGTCAAATAGAAAAATTTATAAATGATTAGAGAAAAACAATCAATTGATTGAAATGATATATACAAAAACACCAAGCAACACCCGACTAGAAATAGTTCTATCTGCAAGGGTTATTGCATAAGTGTTTTGCATCAATCAAAATTTCTTCAAGCAAAAATCGCCTTAAAGATAACATAATAAAATGAAATACTCAATAAACATAAAAAATGTAACTAAAGGATTCGTTGATAAAAACGAAATCATGCCCTCATGGATGATTTCAAGTAGAAATAAAAATATCTTTTATGCAGTAAAAAATGTTTCATTACATATCAAAAAACAAGAAATATTTGGAGTATTAGGTCCAAATGGCTGTGGTAAATCAACCATAATAAGAATGATATCAACCTTGCTCATACCTGATACCGGCCAAATAAAAGTATTAGGAATTGATGCTTTAAAAACACCCGACAAAATAAAGAATCTAATAAATAGAGTTTCTGTTGAAGCATCATTTTTTAAAAGACTATCAGCAAGAGAAAATTTACTTTACGCAGCAAGACTTTACGGAATAGAAGATAAAATAGCAATAAAAAAATTTACTCAAATACTATCAGAACTTAACTTTCCAAAAGAAAAAATAAATGAACCAATGCAAAAATTTAGCAGAGGATTACAACAAAAAGTTTCGATAGCAAGAGGATTCATAACAAATCCAAAAATAATACTATTAGATGAACCAACAACAGGCCTAGACCCAAAATCAAAGATTGATGTACAAAAATTCCTAAAAAAACTCCACGCTAAAAATGATTTAACAATAGTTATAACAAGTCATGACATGAATGAAATTGAAAAATTATGCGATAGAATAGCAATTATGGATAATGGAAAAATAATCGCTATGGGCACAAAAGATGAATTAACAAAAATCATAATGGATAAAGAAGTATATGAACTTGATAGCAGCAATAATCAAAAAGCAAAAAAAATAGTTTCAAATATTGTTGACGCTTCAGAAATAATTGTTGAAAACAAAAAAATTCGGTTCCACACACAAAACATAACAAATGTCGCAGAAAAAATAATTAAAGAATTGAAAAAAAATAAAGTTCAATTCAAGAATCTGAATAAAGTCGTCCCATCGCTTGAAGATGTCTTTTTAGAGCTTACTGGTAAAACATTAGAGGATGAAGAATGAAGAAGAAAATAATTCAAACAATGGCTTTCTTTCTTAGAGAGCTAGACATGAGAAAAAGAAGTTTCATGTGGCAAATAGTTTGGATAGTTTATGATCTAATGTGGGCCATGTCAGTTGGTTTTTTAGGTCTTGGCGTCGCCAGCATCTCTGGAGCAGAAATAAATACTAACCAATATGTTTTATATCTCCTTGTCGGATCATTTATGTGGACTTATTTAAGTTCTGTTTTTAGTATTGTAAGCTGGGCAATAACTTGGGAGCGTTGGGAAGGAACTATTGAATACACATTCATGGCTCCTGTAAAAAGAATATTTCACTTAGTTGGAAACTCAATATTTGCAATAATCTATGGTCTTATAAGAATGGTTATTGTGTTTCTTATATCATCAGCAGTATTTGATTTAAATCTTCAAAATGCAAATTTGTTCGCTGCAGGATTTATTCTTATACTTGCAAGCATCTCATTTGTAGGCTTTGGAATGATGGCTGCAGTATTACCTTTGATAAGCCCTGAAAATGGTGAAAAAACAACGATGATAGTCGAAGCAATATTAATGATGGTTTCAGGTATATTTTATCCAATCACGATACTCCCAATTTGGATGCAACCAATAGCTCGATTAAGCCCCGCAACTTACGCACTCGAAGCAATGAGAAAAGCAATTGTAGAACATGCAAGCATTGGTTCTCTTTGGGGTTTGATATGGCCTTTAATAATAACTGGAATTGTACTTATTCCTCTTGGAAATTTCGTTTTTAAACTTGGAGAACAGTACGTTAAGAGAGTTGGAAAGCTTAAACGAGATGGATGAAGATAAAAAACATGAATAAAAAAAGATAGAAAAAAGAAAACCAACTAAAAAACGCTGAAAACGTTAATAAAGTACAAAACACGTTTTAAATAGGTTTTAGAAAAACTTTTTAAACTTCAAAAAGATATTAAAAACATGTACATAAGAAAACTCGTAAAGTCAGGAATTTCTTCATTCACATTAGCACTGCCAAAAAATTGGATTGAAAAACATGAATTAAAAAAAGGTGACTTGTTATATGTTGAAGAATACATAGATGACACACTCATAATTTCTACAAACATAAAGCAAGAAAAAAAAGAAAAAAAAGAATTAGTTATTAACACTGAAAAAAAAGAGATTTCTTCACTTATAAGAGAATTGCGAGCAGCATATCTCAATGATTATTTTAGAATAGTTGTAAAAGGAAAAAACTTAAAAGACTATAAAAGTCAAATAAAATCAACAATAAAAGATCTTGTAGCGCTCGAACCAATTGATGAAGATCAAGAAAAAGTTGTTGCAAGAAATTTTCTAAATATAAGTGATGTTTCAATAAAGGATATTTTTCGAAGAATAGATAATATAACAAGATCAATGTTAATAGATATGATATCTTGTTTGAAAAATGAAGATGTTTCAAAAGAAATTACTGAAAGAGATGCAGATGTTAATCGCTTAGTATTTCTGGTCTTGAAAATTCTGAAAACTTCAGCAAAAGATTCAAACACTGCTAAAGCCATAAACATAAATGGTATTCAAATAATAAGATTTTGGGAAGCAATATTGCACATAGAAAAAATCGCTGACGAAGCAAAAAGAAATGCAAGACTAAACGCTACAATAAATAAAAACAAGGGAAAAATTATGGTTGATGAACTCGAAGAATTACAAAAAACAGTTTTAAAACAATACGAAGATGTGATGAAAGCATTCTACAAAGAAGACATTGCATTATCAGATAAGGTTTCATCAGAAAGATTTGAGCTCATGAAAAAATTCGATGAGTATTTTGAAAAAAACAGGGGTCTTGAAATAGCAGATATTTGTAGTAAGATGAAAAGTGTTCTCTCGCAAATAAATGATATTTCTAAAATAGTAAGATATCTTAAAGAAAGAGAAGAATAATCAAAAAAAAAATTAAAAGAAAACCATAAATACAAACAAGATAAGGACCCGTAGCCTAGAAACAAATAATTTTGTTGGGCAATCTGGATACGAAAAAATAAGATTTTGTAAAATTTTAACTTTGCCAGAAAGGGCACAAGCCTCCTAAGCTTGAGGTCGTGGGTTCGAATCCCACCGGGTCCGTACAATTTAAACAAAGAGTGCAATACATGAAAAAAAAACTTTTAATACTTGGGTCAATAGTCATAGGAATAATTGCATTTTTACTAATTCTCAAATCAGTTCCATTAAATGAAGTGTGGACTTCACTAAAAAATGCAAAGCCACAACATGTTATAGGATATATAATAGTCTCTATTGGCATCATGAGTGCGCATACTTGGCGATGGAAAATAGTAACTTCAACACAAAAACTCAATATTCCTTTTCAAAAATTGTTAGCTTATAGAATAGTTGGTTACGGAGTTAGTTATTTAACACCATCAGCAAAACTTGGAGGAGAACCTGTAAGAGCAGCTCTTTTAACAAAGCATGATTTAGAATTTCACGAAGCACTATCATCAGTAATAATTGATAAAACAATTGATATTGCTGCATGTGCGGTTTTTTTCTTTATAGGTGTAATCACACTATTATTTCAATTTGCTTTGCCTCATGAAACAGAAACTCTTCTTTTAGTTTTCGCAATTGTTTTTTTGACACTAATGATATTATTATACAAAAGATTAACCTCAGGAAATAGTATTGTTGAACCAATCTGTAAAGTTCTTGGTTTAACAAAATTAAAAGGGTTTCAAAAATCAAAACAAAAAATTCGCTCTTTTGAAGATTTACTTGTTAAATTTTTCAAAGAAGATAAAACAGATTTTTTAATTACCATAGTAATATCAGGACTTACGTGGATACTAATGTTTTTAGAATATAAATTTGTGGGGTTAATGCTTGGAATAAATCTTCCATTCATTGCAATATTTTTAATAGTTTGTTTTGTTGGAGTAGCATTTGTCGTACCAATACCAATGGCTGTAGGGTCTCTTGAGGCAAGCCAATTAATAGCATTTTCAATAGCTGGACTAAAAACAACATCAGGACTGGGATTATCATTAATTGTAAGAGTTAGAGACTTGCTTTGGAGTCTTTTAGGAATTATACTTCTTAGTTATTATGGATTAAACATAAAAAGCACCATGAAAAAGCTTTACAATAATTCTGAAAAAACAGAAAAATGATTAGTATCTTAAATGAGGGCTTTAGAATCTTTAAGCGATCAATTTCTGTAAGAAAAAAAGGTTTTAAAGTTTATGAAGGAGACACAGAAAATATTTGTAAACAAATAATTAATGAGTGTTATGATAAAAACAAGAATTATTTCATGACAAGCACAGGTCACTTTCGCGAATTTTACACAAGGGATTTTGGTTGGTGTACAGAATCTTTAATAAACTTAGGATATAAAAAAGAAGTAAAAAAAACACTTGAATATGCGCTTTCAAAGTTTCAAAGTCAAAGAAGAATTGGAACTACTATCACACCAACAGGCAAAGTTCTAAACATATACCGTTATGCTCCGGATTCACTAGCATATATTACGAACAGCTTGAAACTTTTAGGTGATAAAAAACTCATTTCAAAGTATAAAAAATTTTTAGAATTAGAAATTCAAAAGTTCAAACAAACAGTATTAAATGAAAAAACAGGACTTGTAAAGAATAAGTTTTTCTCATCAATAAAAGATCAAAGCATAAGACAGTCTTCATGCTATGATAATATAATGCTTGCGCTTGTTTCAAAAAATGCAAAAGAACTCGGATTAAAAAATCCTCTTGAAAATTATGATTTTAAAAAAATCATAACTAAGAATTTTTGGACGGGTGAATATTTTTTGGATGATCTTTCAGGTTCAAAAATAGTTTCTGGTGATGCAAATATTTTCCCTTTTTGGACAAAAATATTTGATTCTCAAAAAATGCTTGATTCATGCATTAAAAAAATTAAAGAACAAAAACTAGACTTGCCATTTCCATTAAAATATACCGCCAAAAAATACAAGAATCAAAAATATAATCTGATTGCAAAAATATTCAGTCCAAACTACGAAACTAATTCCTTATGGATGCATTTGGGATTAATATATTTAACAATTCATCAAACAAAAAATCAACAACCTCGCCCGAAAGGACGAGGTATGTTGGTACATAAAAAAGAATTTGCAACGACAAACAGTCGTTCACTCTCCATCTTTAAAGAAGGAGTATTCTTTTTTAGTAATAACAAACAAATAAAGAATTATTTAAAAATTTATGATGATTTAATTTTTAAAAACAAAAATTTTTTAGAAGTATTTGACAAAAAGGGAAATCCTTACAAAACATCTTTTTATTGCTGTGATGAAGGAATGTTATGGTCAGCTATTTTTCTAGATTTATTTAAATATTATTTTTAGCCAAATCTTATGTCTAGCTATATCTTATTTTTGACTATATAAAGACCAGAAATAAATTTTGAAGCAACTGTTGATTCTTTTCCAATAACAAAATTTTTCTTGTTCCTGATAGACTCTAAAAATTCTTCAACAGATTCCGCTTTGCAACAAGTAACTGCATTTCCAAGCCATTTCAAACGATGACCATCACTCCCACCAGTTATACTTTTTTTTGCAGACATCGCCCAGCCATATGATGCAAGATTTCCCTTTCTTTTTCTTGCAGCATTCAAAACTTCTATGGCCACTAAATCATTAATTAAATCAGATCGTTTTTTATTATTAAAATAATAAAAACTTTTTTTTGGATAAATGGTAAAAGGATGTGCTAAAGATGAAATTGCGTTATAATCCTTTGCAATTGATAAAATTTCCTGAACAGAAAGTTTTGTTTTATTAAAACGAAACTTTTTATGTTTCCTTATTTTTTTCAAAATATTCTTTTCATAAAAATTTTTCAAATCCCCTGCAGAATAAAAATACAATAGTATATCTTTATCATTTTTAGATGTCACTTCAATTCCTGGTATTGCAAACAAACCTTTTTTTTTGCAAGCTAAAAGACTTCCAGAAATAGCATTATGATCAGTTATTGCTACACCAACACCCAATTCTTTTGCTCTTTTAAAAACATCAGACATCTTTGTTTTACAATCATCAGAATATTGTGTATGAAAATGCATATCAACGAGAGCGTTTTCTTTCGATAGTTTTACAAAGTCTGGTTTTTCAAATAAAAGATTTTGAGACATATGTTTTTCTTAAATGTATTTCTATATAAATTTTATGCAAAATAAAACTTTTATCCAAAAATCCTTTAGTTTTTGACTATGTGAATTTTATCAAAATTCATCCTTGTTTATTTTTAAAAGAAAACCTAAATAGTGAGAAACCGGGTGAATAATAAGACTTGATAGCAATAAAAAGATTATTGTCCAAATATTTGGAATGAAAAGAATCGATGAAAACAATAAAGCCCCAATAACATAATCTGTTTGATCAAAGGGAACCCATGGTTTTCCTGAAAGAATTCCTCTTTGACGTTTAAAGAATGATTCAAACAAGTCACCCAATATTGTGCCTGTTGAAAGCAAAAAACCCAGGATAATTGAGTAAGAACTATAATTAATAAGGCTTATTTTCAAAAAAATTCCTTTTGAAAAAAGAAGTTTTTGTAAAGCAAACATTAATGTCCCAAAAACAATTGCGACCAATAATCCCTTAAAGGTTTTGTTGTCTCCAAAAATTCTTTTACCACGAAACTTATGTCCACAATCCACTGGTTTGTTCAAAAAATTTATTCTTCGGAAAAAACTCGGTGCGGCATTAGCAATATATGCTGGAAGAAAAAAGTATAATGCTTTCCATATCATAATCTGACCTTCTTGAATTTCACTTTACTAATCATCAAAATTGTTGAAATTAATACTAAGATTAGACCAATTATTGGTTTTAGGTTAAAAAAAATGATTAGAGGAAATACAACTCCATTAACAGTTATTGGCATGCCTAAAAAATCTTTGAATTTGGATTTTAATATGTTAAATCTTGCAAGTCTGAAAGCCCCTGATAAAATAAATATTAAAAATAAAAATGCAAACCACCAAACATCATAAAATATGAACAATAACACTGCAGGTGCTACTCCAAAAGATACAAGGTCTGATAGTGAATCAAGTTCTGCTCCGAAATCAGATTCTACTTTGAGTTTTCTAGCAATAGTTCCATCAAGACAATCAAAAATAACTGCAGTAATCAAAGCAGCCCCTGCCCAGATAAAATGATTTTTCAAAGAAGAAAATATTGATATTAAACCAAATATTAAATTTAAAAAAGTTACTATGTTCGCAATATTTTTTTTATTCATCTTTCAGCGATAATGCTTGTACCAGCAAAAACTTTTTCACCTTTTTTAATTTTAATATTGACTGTTTTTGGCAAAATTAATGTTACTTGACTGCCAATCTTAATCAAACCAATTCGTTGTCCTTTTAAAATATTTTCATCCTTTTTCACAAAAGAAACTATTCTACGAGCCATAATCCCAGCGATTTGTATAACTTTAACCTTAAAGTTTTCATCTTTTATCAAAACTTGTGTATTCTCATTTTCAAAAGTTGAGTTGATTTTATCTGCTTTGAGAAACTTTCCTTTTGTATGAACTGAATATTGCACTTTCCCAGCAATAGGTGCACGGTTTATGTGAACATTCCAAACACTCATAAAAATTGATATTATATAACCATTTGTTGAAACATCTGAAGTGAATGTTTTTATGCAACCCAAATGCTTTTTTTTCACAACTAAATTTTTGTTTTTCTTATTGTCAAATTTTTCTATGCGCATCACAACACCATCAGCAGGACTGACAATGTTATTTCCGAATGGTATTTCTCTTGCAGGGTCTCTTAGAAAAAATAATTTATAAAAAATCCAAATAGTGATAAGCACACAAAAGATTATCAAAGCGATTATAAAAATCCACATTTTAAATGTAAAAAATCTTTTTTATAAAAAATTAACCTTTTTTGAAAAAATCAATACAAATTAAAAAAAATTATTTTATCATTTTTCTCTTAATGCTGCCTGTGCAGCTGCAAGTTTCGCAATAGGAACCCTAAAAGGCGAACAGCTGACATAGTTAAGACCGGTTCTGTGACAGAATTCAACACTTGTTGGTTCTCCACCATGTTCTCCACATATTCCAATTTTCAAGTTTTCTTTTACAGATCTTCCTTTTTTTACAGCCATTTCAACAAGCATACCAACACCTGTTTGATCTAACACTTGAAAAGGATCCTTTTCGAGAATACCCTTTTTTATGTATTCTGGAACAAATTTTCCAACATCATCTCTTGAAAATCCTAGTGTCATCTGTGTTAAATCATTAGTTCCAAAACTGAAGAATTCTGCTTCTTTTGCAATTTCATCAGCTGTGAGTGCTGCTCTTGGAACCTCTATCATAGTTCCAATTAAGTACTTAACTTTTGATTCTGGACCAAGAACTTTTTCTGCAACAGAAATTATTATTTCTTTTTGGTTTTGCAGCTCTGTTACATTGCCTATAAGCGGCACCATGACTTCTGGATGAACCTCAATACCGCTATCAGCAACTTCTTTTGCAGCTTCAAAAATTGCTTCTACCTGCATCTCTGCAATTTCAGGATAAGTTATTGCAAGTCTGCAACCTCTATGACCAAGCATAGGGTTTACCTCGTGAAGCTCATCCATTTTTTGCTTTAGAACATCAATTGATACACCTAGTTCTTCTGAAAGTTCTTTAATGTCAGCTTCTTCTTTTGGTAAAAATTCGTGTAATGGCGGATCAAGAAGCCTTATTGTTATCGGTTTTCCATCCATAATTTTAAACAAAGCCATAAAATCCTCTTTTTGATAAGGTTTAATTTTTGCAAGTGCTTTCTTTCGTCCTTCTAAATCTTTTGCAAGAATCATTTCTCTGACAGCTTTTATTCTTTCACCCTCAAAAAACATGTGTTCTGTTCTGCAAAGACCTATTCCTTCAGCACCGAATTTTATTGCTTGCTTTGCATCTCTTGGTGTGTCTGCGTTAGTTCTAACACCTAGCTTTCTGAATTCATCAGCCAACAACATTAATTCTCCGAAGTTCCCAGTTAGTTCTGGATCAATTGTTGGTATTTGACCTGCGTAAACATCTCCTGATGTTCCATCAAGCGTTATATAATCACCTTCTTTGAATGTTTGTCCTCCAAGTTTGAGAACTCTTTCTTCTTCGTTTACTTTTGCGTCTCCAAGTCCTGAAACACAACACTTGCCCATTCCTCTAGCAACAACTGCTGCGTGACTGGTCATACCGCCTTTAGCGGTTAGTATTCCTACAGCTGCATCCATTCCAATAAGGTCTTCTGGGCTTGTATCGTTTCTAACAAGAACAACTTTATCTCCTGCTTTTTTCATCTCAACTGCAGAAATATTATCAAAAGCTATTTTTCCGACTGCACCTCCTGGTGAAGCAGGAAGTCCCTTTCCAAGCGAGTTATGTTTTTGTTTTGCCACAGGATCCAACTGTTTGTGAAGTAGTTGGTCTAGTTGATTTGGGTCAATTCTTAATAAAGCAGTTTTTTTATCAATCAGATTTTCATGAACCATTTCAACTGCCATTCTTACAGCTGCTTGTGCAGTTCTCTTTCCGGTTCTTGTTTGAAGCATAAATAATCTTCCTTCTTGAATTGTGAACTCCATATCTTGCATATCTTTATAGTGTAGTTCGAGTTTTTTGTATATATCAACAAGTTCTTCATATGCGTTTGGCATCACTTCTTTCAGAGTTGATATCAGTTTTGGTGTTCTTATTCCTGCAACAACATCTTCTCCTTGTGCATTCATCAAGTACTCTCCATAAAAAACATTTTCTCCTGTTGCAGGATCTCTTGAAAAACAAACTCCTGTTCCTGATGTTTCGCCCATATTCCCAAAAACCATTGCTTGAGCATTTACTGCAGTTCCTTTGAGTCCTTTAATATCATTTAGTCTTCTATAAGTTATTGCGCGTTCATTATTCCAAGAACCAAAAACTGCTTTTATCGCCAATAATAATTGTTCTTTTGCAGAATTTGGAAACTCGTTTTCTGTTTTTTCTCTTATCATATCTTTATATTTCTTAACAATTTCTTTTAGATCTTCTACCGATAGCTCATCATCATAATTTACACCTTTCGTCTCTTTTATTTTATCAAGGATTTTTTCAAAGTAAGCATGTTCAACACCCATAACAACACCACCAAACATTTGCACAAGTCGTCTATATGAGTCCCATACAAACCTTTCATTTCCTGATTTTTTAATAAGCCCTTGTGCTGTTTCATCGTTGAGTCCTAAATTTAGTATGGTGTCCATCATTCCAGGCATTGACACTGCAGCCCCGCTTCTGACAGATAATAATAAAGGATTCTCTGTATCACCAAGTTTTGCATTCATTGCTGTCTCAAGCTTTGCCAAATTTTCTTCTATTTCGTTCATAGCCTCTTGAGAAAGTTGTTCTCCTTCTTCATAAAACTCTGCACAAGTTTCAGTTGTAATTGTAAATCCTGGCGGTACTGGAACTCCAAGATTTGACATCTCTGCCAAGTTTGCACCTTTTCCACCTAAGATATCTTTAAGTTCTTTTTTTCCTTCAGTTTTCTCTGCTCCAAAGAAATATACGTGTTTAGTCATTTTTTCACCTTTCATTCTCAATTTTCTGTTTAATCATTATAAAGTATGTTATCAAAAGAAAGACAAGAGTTTTTTAAATATAACTATTATTAAAACTATATAACAAAGAAAAGAAAGAAAAAACAAAGAAAAAATTACAAACAAACTACTAAGGTAAACGATAATTATCCAAAGTTTTATTGTAGTTTAAAATTAAACACTTTAAATCTGAAGTATTAACAATTCTTTTTAACTTATCAGGAATTTCCGAAAATATTTTATTTTGAGGAAGTTCAAGAGGTGATAAATCAATTATTATATTATACAATAATACAAAACCTGAGAACTTTGAAGTAGAACCTTCACAGGGTTTCAAATAGTCATTAGCAATGTTTTTTGCAGCATAAAAAAGTGCATTTTTGTATTTTGAGATTACACTCTTAAAAAGCAAATTGTTAATCCTTGAAGTAAAATCTTTTGATACATCTTCAAACTCAACCAATTCTGATAATTCAAGAGAGTCTAGTTCACTCTTCATACCCTCAAAAGATCCATCAAAAATTTTAATCTCAAAGGTTTTGCATCTTTTCGCATAATCTTCAAGTATTTCTAAAGGTTTTCTTTGAATCATAATTTTTCCTTTGATATATTTTTTGATAAGGGATTATTTCATCTTTTTTAAAATTATCTGTAAACTGTTAAAAGTTAAGATATCAAAAATTACTTTAGCACCAAGCCAACAGGACAATGATCTGAACCCATTATCTTTTTCAAGATAAAAGCATTTTTCAATTGTTTTCTTAAATATTTTGAAGCAATAAAATAGTCTATTCGCCAACCAATATCTCTTTCTCTTGCATGAAACATATAACTCCACCAAGTATAATGTCCAGGTCCTTTTTCAAATTCTCTAAAAGTATCAATGAACCCATCTTCAAGAAGTTTTGTGAATCCCTCTCTTTCCTCATCAGTAAACCCTGCATTTTGATGGTTAGAATTAGGATTTTTCAAATCGATTTCTTTATGTGCAACATTAAAATCTCCGCACACAATAACTGGTTTCATCCTCTTCAAATACTTTAAGTAATTTTGAAAATCTTCATCCCACTTTTGACGATAAGAAAGCCTCAAAAGTCCTCTTTTTGAATTTGGTGTGTAAACATTTACTAAGAAAAAATTTTTGAGTTCAAGAGTTATAACTCTTCCTTCGGAATCATGCTGTGCAAGAGCCATTCCATAAGAAACTGATAAAGGTTTAATTTTAGAAAAAACAACTGTTCCAGAATAACCCTTTTTTTCTGCACTATTCCAAAAAATAAATTTGTAATCTGACAAGTTAACATTCACTTGTTCTGGAGAAGCTTTTGTTTCCTGTAAACATAAAATATCAGGATTTTCTTTTTTGACAAAATCAAAAAATCCTTTTTTTAGAATTGCACGAATGCCATTGACATTCCAAGAGATAATCTTCATTTTAAGTATTTGTTTAAAAGTTCCATAACTATTTTTCCATCGGCTTTACCCCGAAATTTTCCCATAATAATACCCATAAGCGCACCTATAGGTGCTCCAGTATTTTTCTTAATCACATCTTTTATTACAACTTTAAGTTCATTAGAATTTATACCTTGGAATTTTTCAAAATTAAGCTTTCTTGTTTTTGAATAATCAGATAATAGTTCAAAAATTGAACCTTTAGGAATCACACCTAATTGTATATTCTTAAATATTTCTTCTGCCAAAGGTAACACATCAACATCTACAGAGTATCTTTTCTTTAGTTCTTTGGGAATGTTTGTAAAAAAATCAACTACAAACTTATAGTCATCAAGTTTTTTGAAATATTTCTCAATGTCGATATCATCTTTATCTGCACATTTTACAGCGATTTTTGCATAATCATCATTTAAGTTGTATTCTTGTTTGAATCTTTTCTCTTTTTCTTCAATTGTTTCAATTTCTTCAAAATCGAATTCATCAGGAATAATTGTTGGAATATCTGTTTCAGGATACATTCTTGCAGCACCAGGCATTGGTCTTAAAAAAGTTGTTGTGAAGTTTGATTCTGCTTTTCTAACCTCTTTTTGCATTTTTTGACCGGAACACAATATTTTTTGATGACGTAAAATTTCATTATTAATAACTTTTGGTATACTTTTTAAATCCTGAAAACCTTTAATTTCAACACGAGTACCACCTTTTATGGAGATATTAACGTCTTGTCTTATGCTTCCTATTCCTCTTTTACAAGCACCAGTGCTTCTTAGTATCATTCCAATCTTTGCAGCAACGTTCATACATTCAACAGGGTTTTCTATATCTGGATCCGTTGCGATTTCAATAAGCGGAATTCCTAGTCTTGACAAATTGTATGTATCATGATTTTTTGTTCTTTTCATAATCTGACACGCTTCTTCTTCAAGACAAAGAATTGGAACACGAATTTTTCGTCCGTCAACCTCCACAAACCCGTTCAAACCAATAAGAGCAGTTCTTTGAAAACCCGAAGTATTTGAACCATCAACAACTGTTTTTCTCATGAATTGTATCTTGTCAACTATTTGACAATTAAGCATCTTTGCGACTTGTATTGTTGATTTTAAAGCATCATTATTTACAAGGCTTGGGGGTTCTTCATCCATTTCAACAAGACAAGTTATATCATCATAACCCCAATAAGAGAATAATTTTCCTTTTTCATGTTCATATTTTGCTGCAACATCCACTTTTCCAGACTCACCTGCACTTGCTCTAAGTCTTCTGTCAAATGTAAAATCAGGTTTGTCTTTTCTTATTTCTGTTGGACAATTGCAAAAAAGTTTTCTACCCTTTAATTGTTGATGAATCTCAATACCACATTTAAATCCTAATTTTTTGTAATTAATCATTAATATCAAACCAAAAAAGTGTTGTTTTCTATTCGCTCAGAAAGTTCTCCTCTTAAATTCTTAACAATCAAATCTTTAACATTTTCTTTTTTATAATTTGAGAGAAGCCATGCAAGTTTAATGAAAGTAGTTTCAGGAGTCATATCAGAATAATTACCCAAAACACCTGCATTTATCAAATCTCTTCCAGGACTGTAAACATTCATATCAACCCGACCATAAATTGTTTGTGGAGTACCAACAACAGGTATTTTCTTTGCTAATTTTTTTATAGCTAAAAATATTTTTTCATTTTCTGCTGAGAACTCATCAACTTTCATTGTTGGAATATGTCCAATACCAAAAAGTTCAACCACTAGTCCATCAAAGTTTTCGTAAGCTAAAAATTCAGATGCAAACATATTAACATGAGATTTGACTAATCCCACTTTTAATTTTTCATCAAAAAGTTTCAAGAATAATTCTTTGTTTTCATCCTTTTTTTCAAAATCTTTTAAAAAAATTATTTTGTTGTTAGTAATATTAATCCTTGCAATTGCTGTTGTGTTTATTGGTCTAAAAGCATCTCTTCTTGAAGTGTGCATTTTTCTTGCTTTACATCCATGAATTATTAGACAAGTGTCATCGCAGGTATTTTCATGCATACATATTGCAACACCGGAAAAATCTGATTTCGTGATGAATTGTGCTGCTGCAACAAGGTTTACTGCAGCATCAGTGCTTCCCCTGTCAGAACTTCTCTGGCTCCCCACAAGTATTACGGGAATGTTAATATTTTCAAGGACAAAAGAAAGTGCTGCAGCAGTATAGTGAAGAGTATCGGTTCCATGAGTAAGGATTACTCCATCAACCCCTTTTTTAACTTCTTGTGCAATTGCTTCTGCTAAAATATTATAATGAGAAAATCTTATCATTTCTGATTGCATGTTTCTTACAAGTCTGCTTCTTATATTAGCAATATTTTTTATTTCTGGAAACAATCTAAGTATGTCTGTTTCTTTAAATTTTGCAATAACTGCACCTGTTGAATAATCAACTTTCGAAGCAATTGTTCCACCTGTATGAAGAATCGCAATCGTTGGTAAATTCTTTTTTTGAACTGTTTTATCTTGTTTTTCCTTTGCTTCTTTCTTCTTTTCAACAAGCACTGTTTTTTTTATAAAAGAAGTCTTTAAACCAATGTTGTAGCCATTATCAAACTTTAAAAATAAGAACTTTGAATCTTCTTCAGGCATCAACACACCTTCAAAAAATGAATCTTTATAATAAACTTTTATTTTGTCGCCCGCATTCATCTTAGAAAAACAAAGTTTCAGAAGTTTATAAAATTTGCTAAAAAAAACTTTAAATAGAAAATTAAAAAAAAAACGTTTTTTTCTTTTTTTAAGACTTAACCATAATAACTCGGCTTTTCATCAGTCATCTCTCTGGCTTTTGCAGATGAAAACCTATCTTGGAGTTTCTCATACTCTTCACTTATCTCTTTTGTAACTGATGGTCTAACCTTTTTTATTGCGTCTTCAAAAAACTTTAGCTGAATTTCTTTTGATTTCAAATCAACCCTTAAAGAAAGCATTGCTGCTTCTCTACAAATACTTTCAATATCTGCACCAACGTATCCTTCAGTCATATCCACTAATTTTTTTATGTTTACATCTTTTGCTAAAGGCATTCCTTTTGTGTGAACCTCAAATATTGCTTGTCGAGATTTTTTATCTGGTGAATTTATAAGTATTATTCTATCAAATCTGCCAGGTCTAAGAAGTGCTGTATCTAACATGTCGGGTCTGTTTGTGGCAGCAATTATTACAACATCTTCTAATTCTTGCAAACCATCCATTTCCGTTAAAAGTTGATTTACAACTCTTTCTGTTACTCGGCTATCAGAGCTTTCACTTCTTTTCGGAGCTATAGAATCTATTTCATCAAAAAATATTATTGTAGGACTTGTTTGTCTTGCTTTTTTGAATATTTCTCTTACAGCCTTTTCACTTTCACCAACCCATTTACTCAAAAGTTCAGGTCCTTTAATAAGAATGAAGTTTGCTTCGCTTTCTGTAGCAATTGCTTTTGCAAGAAGAGTTTTACCAGTTCCAGGTGCACCATATAAAAGAACCCCTTTTGGAGGCTTGACACCCAATCTTGTAAATGATTCAGCGTATTTAAGCGGCCAGTCTATTGCTTCTATTAATTCTTGCTTTGCTTCTTCCAACCCGCCAATATGAGTCCACTTAACATTTGGTGATTCTATTAATACTTCTCTCATAGCGCTTGGTCTTACAACTTTTAATGCTTGTTTAAAATCTTCAGCAGTAAGTCTGAGCTTGTCTAATAATTCTCTCGGTATCTCTTTGTCTTCTTCTAAATTTAAATCAGGAAGAACTCTTCTTAGAACTATCATTGCGGCCTCTTTTGCTAGAGCTGCCAAGTCTGCACCTACAAATCCGTGTGTAACACTAGCAATAGATGTTAATAAATCTTCAAGTAATAAATTATGTACTTTTGATTCTTCTGAATCTGATAAAACATCTTTTTGTTTTCCAGACATTACTTCAACAAACATTTTTTGACTAAGTTTTTCTAGTTTTCCAAGAGTTGCTTCTAATATTTCTACTTCTGAGTTTTTGTTATTAATATGCGCGTCATACCTTTCTCCATTTTGCTTTGCAATTAATTCTTTTACATCTCTTTTTAAAACAAAAATTCGATGTTTTATTTTTAAAAGCGCAGTCTTCAGATCAAAATCTGGCTTTATAGGCATATTACGAGTGTGAATTTTTAGAATTTCAAGCCTACCTTCTTTTTGTGGAACACCAATTTCTATCTCTCTATCAAATCGACCATGTCTTCGAAGAGCAGGATCAAGAGAATTAGGTATATTTGATGCAGCGATTACAACGACTTTTCCTCTACTTTTAAGACCATCCATTAAAGCAAGAAGTTGGGCTACAACTCTTCGTTCGACCTCACCTTTGCTTTCCTCTCTTTTAGATGCGATTGCATCAATTTCATCAATAAAAATAATTGACGGTGCATTCTTTTCTGCGTCTTCAAATTTTTTCCTTAAATTCTCTTCACTTTGACCATAATACTTACTCATGATTTCAGGCCCATTTATGAGTATGAAATTTGCATTTGTTTCATTTGCAACTGCTTTTGCAAGAAGAGTTTTACCAGTTCCAGGAGATCCGTGGAGCAATACACCTTTTGGTGGCTCAATTCCAAGACGCTCAAAAACCTCAGGGTGTTTTAAAGGTAATTCTATCATTTCTCGGACTTTTTTAACTTCATCCTCTAACCCACCGACATCTTCGTAGGTAACATCAAATATACTTCCTTCTTTTAACTCAACAGCTTCAGGATTATAAGTGAGATGTGTGTGTTCTGTGATTAAAACTGCTTGTTTTGGTTGACAATCTACAATTATAAATTTTAAATCTAAGCCAAAACCACCCATTGTATCGTCAAGAACTGAAAACATATCATCAAAAAAAGGATTTCCGGACATCGTCGACCTTCGTCTTCTTGTTCCTCCAAGAGAAACAATATCTCCTTTTACAACAGCTCGACCCAAAAGTCCTTGTTTGAATATTTCAGGGTTTGCTTTAGTTATATACATACCTTTATTTGCAGGTGCAATCGTAATTTTTTTTGCTTCTTTAACATCTGCTTTTCTTACTTTTACATATTCTCCAATTGTAGTTTTGCCATTTCTTCTTGTAAGACCATCCATTCTAATTATGTTTAAACCAATATCTCCCGGGAGAGCTCTATCCACTATTGCAACAGTTTTTATCTCACCTTGAATCTCAACAATATTTCCAGGTCTAACATCCAATTCTCTCATAAAACTAGAATCAATTCTTACGATTCCCTTATTTACGTCATCTTGTATTGCTTCAGCAACTTTCAGTTTCATTTCAGCCACAATCAACAACCCCCGAATAGATTTTTTACGGTCGAAAAGAATAGTCTTTTCTTTATAATATTTTTGGTTGATGAAAATTTTTAGAATCAAAAAAATATAGAACAAGTCTTCTGCATCAAGTTATAAGAAAACATAAAATAACAAAAAAGAAGAAGAAATAACAAAAAACAATATTAAAAAAATTATTTTATTTTAGGCAAGGGTATTGGTGAAGGTAAATTCATATCCTTACTCAAAATCAGTGATTGTATGCTACACTTATTCAATACACTATTCATTATTTCGTTTCGTGTATTTTCAGGCAGTACTTTTTTCTTTTTCCATGAATCAAGCACTTCTTTTGCTTTAGCATCATCAACTAAAAACACCATTTCACCCGAAAGCTCAATACCGCCTATACCCGGTTCATACAGCGCAGTGTAGAGAAAAGAAATCTGAAGTGATTTTTTGTCATTACCAACATTCAACTTTGATTCAACGACATTCTTTATCATAACATTATTGTTAATGCTAATTTTTCCCTTTACTGGTTTTTTCTTTTCAACAAGTATTTTTGTAAAGTTAAATCCAACTATGGTCATATTATCACCTAAGAGCAGATATTCGAGAAGAATTTATAAAACTTTTGCTTAAAAAAAGACTAATTAGTTATTACGCGCATCACTACTAAAATCATTATTCATATTGAATATCCAGCTTTGCGTCATCAAAACCTGCTTGAATTAGATTTTTCATTTCCTCTTCGCTTCTATTCCTTACAGGTTTAATTTTTACGTTCAATAATGATATTTAAGAAAAAAATTTATATAGAATAAAATAAAGAACAACATATTATGACAAAAATAATCGATCCTTATGGTTCAGAACTCGTTGAAGATTATACAAAAATCATAAAAGATTTCGGTTTAGAAATTTTTGATGACAAGATATTTTCAAATCCAAATCGAATTATGAGACGCAATGTAGTTTTTGCTGGAAGAGATTTAAAAATTATTTCTAAAGCGATTCATGAAAAAAAACCGTTTTATGCTCTAAGTGGTATTATGCCAACTAGCGACACATTTCATTTTGGCAATAAAATGGTTGTAGAAAACTTAAGATACTTTCAGGAATTAGGCGCAAAAACATTTATTCTGATTGCAGACTTGGAAGCTGCAGCAGCAAGAGGAGTTTCAATAGAAGAAGGAAGAAAAAGAGCATTAGAATTTCACATACCAGGATATATCGCTTTAGGTCTGGACCCTAAAAAGACGGTTTTTTATTTTCAATCTGAAAACAAAGAAGTCATGCAGTTTGGTTATAGAGCTGCAAAAAAAATAACTTTAAATGAATTTAAAGCCATTTACGGAAATGCCGATCCTGGACGCATAATGAGTGCAGTAACACAAGTAGGAGATATTTTATTTCCGCAGTTTGATGAGCGTATGCCAGGAATTATTCCTGTCGGAATTGATCAAGACCCACACATAAGATTAACAAGAGATGTTGTTAACCGTATGAAAAGCGAAAAATTCTTCGCACCATCATCTTTGTACCATAAATACACATCCTCTCTTGATGGAAGCATGAAGATGTCTAAGTCAAAACCAGAGTCTTGTATTACAGTTCCTGAAGACGTTGTTTCTGCTTGTAAAAAACTCAAAAAAGCCTTAACTGGTGGAAGAGAAACAGTTGACGACCAGAGAAAAAAAGGCGGCCAACCTGAAAAATGTATGGTTTTTGAAATGCATAAACAACATTTAATTGAAAAAGATTCCTACCTTCAAAAGATTCATGATGATTGCAAATCAGGAGCAATGCTTTGTGGCGAATGCAAAAATATTGCTTGTGAAAAAATGAATAAATTCATGATTGATTTCAATAATAAACTATTACTCGCAAGAAAAAACATTAAACAATTAAAATTTGTTGAATTTTAAGCTTTTTTTTAAGACAAAAAATTTATGCAAAAATATATAAAGAGAAAACACACAAATTAATACAATAAAAGAAATATCATTAAAAGAGGTGAAATAAATGTTTAAAGTCGCACCATTATCAAGCAGTTTTATGCTTGTATCTATGCTTGGATTTATAATTTGCGCTTATTTTTTAGATCATCCAGTACTAAAAAGCTGGGCGTTTGCATTCACAATAGTGTTTATTTTGATGTTTATATCAGCAGTGATAAGTATGAGCAAGACTCCACTTGAAGATAGTGCTGCTTTAGAAGAACTTGCGATACACAAGAAAATTCATAAAAAATAATTTTCTAAAATGGGTTTTTTTAATTTTAAAAAAGGAAATAAGACTGAAAGTATAAAGCAACTTATTGAAGCAACTCTCACAACATCCTTAAAAGATATTATGACAACATATGTTATCAGTATTGATAAGAATGAAAAATTAAAAAATGCCGCAAACGTTATTGTTGGTGAAAAAGTCTCGTGTGTTGTTGTAAAAGAACATGAAAAACCAATAGCTGTAGTTACTGAAAGAGATTTTGTAAAAAAAGTTCCTTTTAGCAAAGAAGAAATGGATAAATTATTTGTAAAGGATGTGATGTCTCCTAAACTCGTAACTGTTTCTAGTAGTACAACTGTTTTTGATGCTATTATTGTACTTATAAAAAATAATTTTCGAAAACTAGTCGTGAGTGATAATAATCAAACCATTGGGATTGTTACACAAACAGATTTCGTGAAATTAATGGATAAATTCTACGATGAACTAACTATTCAGACGAATGATTTGTTAACAATAGAAAAAGTGATGACTAAAAAAGTTTTAACAATTGATGAAAATGAAAAATATTCGCGAGCCAAAGAGTTAATGGATCAAAAAGACCTTGGATCAATGATAATAACTGAAAATGCAAGACCTGTTGGTATAACAACAGAATATGATGTTGTTGCAAAAATGGTTGAAGATCCTGAAAGATTAAAAAATATAACAGTTGGTGAAGTAATGACTGCACCATTAATAGGTATCGCTCCTGAAGTGAATATTTTTGATGCGAACAGATTGATGCTTAAAGAAAATATTAGAAGGCTTCCTGTTGTAAAAGACGGACAATTATTAGGTATGATTACCCAAACAGATCTTTGCAGAGCAATGTATTATTTTTTAAGAATAACTCTTTGGCATATTGAAAAACAAGATTTAAAATTTGAGTCTTTAAAAAAAAGTGAGCCAGAAAAAATATTGTTATAAAATAACTTAATAAGGGAAAAAAAATTATTTTGTAGAAAACAACTCGTCAAACTTCTCTTTAGCCTTCGATTCTTTCCAAAAAATCTCGTGACTTGCTCTCTTTTCAAACAAAGCAATAGCAGTACTTATTACATCCGACTGAAAGTCTTTTAGGCTTTCTTCAGAAAAAATCTTTTTTGCATCACGAACGCATTCTTTCATTAAGTTGATGTTTTCATCGCGACAAAGAACTTCAATTTTTTTCTCTTCCTCTTCAGAAAGATATATCTCTTCCCATCTGGGATAAACACTTTTTTCAGTTGTTTTAGGAAACGATTTTGAAAAAGCCATTGATATGTTAAATAAAGCAGGATTTATAAAGTTAACCTGAAAAAAACCGGAAAAATAACAAAAACAAATAAACCGAATCAATCTCAAAATCAGTCTTTTAAAAACCTAATCGCAAAAAAACTCCCTACAACTATTAGCAGTCCTGAAGAAAAAAACAGGTATTTGAAACCATAAACCTGAACTATTAGTCCGCTGATAAGAAAGCTTATAAAATGACCTATTTTTGCAAACGACACGTATGAACAAACAACCTGCGATTCTTTCTTTAGTTTTTCACCAACATCTGACATTAAACTCCATGCAGAAACATTCCATATTGCACCGCCAACACCCATGAAAAAAAGCACAATTAAAACTAGAAAATAGTTATTACAATAACCTAACAAAAATAAAAAAACACCGAAAAAAACTGTACCAAAAATATTTGATTTAAGCCTACCGAAAATATCAGACAAGTGTCCAAAATAAAATTGGAACAAATGAGTCACACCAAAAAAGAAAATTGCAATACCAACATATGTATAACTCAAACCTAATTTTTCAATAATAAAAATCGGCAAAAAAACACTTGTTGCAGGAATTGAAGCATGCATAACAAAACCAAGGATTGCCATTCCACGAAGCTTTTTTTCAGACAAAAAAAGTTTTAATGACTCTAAAACATTAAAGTCATTTTTTTCCAAATGCTTCTTTACTTTAGTATTTCTTGCTGAAAGTAAAAATCCTAATATTAAAAGCATTATCGCCGCTAATAAAAATGGTGCTTTTAAAAATAAAGTATCAGCTAAAAAACCTCCCAAAACAGGCGCAACTATTTTTCCAATATGACCAAAACTTAAACTGAGTCCACCATATTTTCCTCTATTTTTATCAGGAAGAGAGTCTTCAATACGAGCTATAACAATAACTGTTACTGCAATCATTGCAACTGCATCAAGAATCCTTGCAATAACTACGAAAAACCAATTTGAAGCTGAAAGATAAAATATTATCGCAGTTATTTCAAGAATTATACCAAAAATAATCACTCTTAACTTACCAATATTATCTGCCAATCGCCCGAGAATTGGAGATGCAATAATAGTTATTAATGGTAAAACTGAAAACATTAAACCTATTTGAAAATCATCAAACCCTAAACTCTTTACGTAAGGTGCAAGAACAGGATTTAATAAGAATGTTGCGAATATGAAAAAAACACTTATACCAGTAGTCCTTACATATTCCTTGTAATGCAAAAATTCACCCCTTAATCAAAATCTTCTTTTTTCTTATGAAGAGCAGAAGGCGCTTCACCACCGTGCCACGTGAATCTTGGTCTAACCCTCATAGGATACATTTTTTCATTAGTATCATCAAATATGATAGCCGAACCTTTTTCTCTTGGAAGATTGTCAAGTTGAGAAACAAGCCCTTCACGCATATATGATTGCATAAGCGTTCCAAGAGCTTCAGTATCAAGTTTTGCAGTTATCCTATGTGCAATTACTGTATCTGATTGGGTCATAACATCAGTGTGAATTTTTCCCGGTTGTTGCGTTGCCAGTATTAATGAAATGCCAGGTTGTCTTCCTTCACGAAGAATTGTAACAAGTGGATCGGTAGCCATAGTTTTTTCTTTCAAAGGTAAAAATTCGTGAGCTTCATCAATTACGAGCCAGACAAGAGGAAAATCCTGTTTTTTTATATCCTCATCCCCAAAATAGTTTTGTGATTTATGAATCTCCTCGTATTCTTCATTTTTTCTAGCAACCATTCGTTGAATAAATAGTTTTTGAGCCACAAGTCCTATAACTAAATTTTTTATATTCCAAGAACCAGGAAGTGTTGCATAACATGAAACATCTAAAATCGTTACTTGTCCTCCACGAGCAAGTTCTGAAAGAGAAGTTCCTTTTGAATCAAACACACCCCATGATTTCGCATTTAAAAACAAGTTTTTAGCGGCGTTCTTTACAGGTTCTTCTGCATCAGAATTTTTCTTTACAGCAATAATTATATCATCAATATTATATTCTTGACCTTTTTCTTTAAGCTCATAAATAACGCTTTCGATAAGGACGCCTACAGGCTTATGAGGATTTATTCCAAAAGAGATTATCCAATCACCAGAATCGAGTTCTGAAGGTTTAATTGAAAATGGAGAATCTGTTGGTATGCCTTTTTCTTTATATTTATCATAATAACCAACAGGAGTATAAATTTTCACATCAAGACCTTTGCCTTCTAAACCCCATTCATCAAGAATAGTCTTATCTTTGTCATTAGGAAATTTCATAGTCCAGTATATTCCCATAGTGTCAAGTATAATAATTGAGATGTTATTCCTAATATTTTTAGGAAGATCTGAAAGCCCCTCTGCAATAACGCCCATTGTATAACTTTTTCCACTCCCTCTCTTACCACACACAAATACCACGTGGGAGCGCACCATGTCAAAATAAATTTTGTTCGAAAGAGAAGTAGTTCTCCCCATTTTTACATAGTGTTTTGCCAGAAGTATTGTTCCTTCCATACCAAATTTTTGTTTATCAGACTCATTCCTGCCTATAATAATATCATACATAATAATTATTTAGAAATTATCTAATATAAATATTTATGTAAACTGAAAAGTGGTTTTAAAGTGGTTTTTCAGAAAGCAAAACATATATAAATACTTCTTTTTTTCTGAGAAGTATGGCTAAAGTAAGACGAGCAGTAGCATATAGAACTATTGAAAGACCTTATACGAGAACTAGTAAATACCGAAATAAACAATTTGTTAGAGCAAAACCTCATAACAAAATTGTGAAATTTGTAATGGGAAACACAAAAAAAGAGTTCTTATACACTGTAATGCTCAAAGCAAAAGATACTTTGCAAATTAGACATCAGGCTTTAGAATCTGCAAGACTTACAAGTAACAGACTTTTAGAATCTAAATGCGGAAAACAAAGCTATAAATTACTAATAAAGCCTTATCCACACCATATTTTAAGAGAGAATCCTTTAGCTGCTGGAGCTGGAGCTGATCGTATGAGTACTGGAATGCAAAAGGCTTTTGGAAAGCCAGTTGGTCTTGCAGCACAAATAAAAAAAGGACAAATTTTAATTGAAGTCAGTGTTGATGAAGCGCATATAGAAACTGCTAGAAAAGCTATGAATAGAGCAAAGCATAAATTTGCATGTTCCTGCAGTATTGAAGTAAAAAAGAACTGATGATGTGCTTTGTTTTTATCTTTTTCTTTTAAAAAAATGTACATAAAAAGTCAGGTTGTATACTGGAGAATATAGTTGAATTTTTGTTGACTATAAGTTAGAAGTAATACAAATTCAGTGATAAAATTCAATTAAGATATTTTATGACAACAAATTAAAAACACGTATACTATAATATAATCGTAGACTTTTTACTTAAAAAAAAAAAAAAAGTTTTATATAAATCTCGCCAGTATCAAATCCTCAGTTAAAAAAAGGGGTGAAGAAATAAAAAGGTGATAATAGTTGGCAAAGAAAAAAATATCAAAAAAAACAGTTCATTCTAAGAATAAAGTTACAAAGAGTAAGGTTACAACAAAAAATCTTAAAGTTAAAACCAAGAAAAGCAAGTTTGCAAAAATTGTTCTTCCAATTATCGGAATTTTAATTATTGCTGTTGCAGTTTTTCTTTTATTAAAAGGTAAAAATGACACTGCATCGGATGAGTTACCTGAAATTGTTGCGTATGTAAATGACCAAGCAATTTACGCAACGGAACTTCAAGAACAGTATGCGAGTCTTTCTCCGGAGATAAAACAATCAATGAATGAGAATTCGCTTTTAACACAAATGATTGATGAACATTTGTTACTCTCTAAAGCTGAAGAATTAGGAATTGTTGTTACAGAAGAAGAAATTGAAGCTTCAATAAATAATATTTTAGTTCAAAATAACTTAGATATGAATCAATTAATACAAAACTTGGAAATACAAGGTTTAACACTTGAAGCATTAAAGGAATTATTTGAAAAACAAATAATGATAAACAAACTACTTACAGAAGAAATATTTGTGGGTATTGAAGTTTCAGATGAGGAAGTAAATCAGTATTATGAAGAAAACCTTGAACTTTTCAAAACAGATGAACAGGTTAAAGCAAGACATATTCTCATTCAATTTGGAGATAAAAGTGAAGAAGAAGTTTTAAGCGAAATAAACGCTGTAAAAGAAAGAATTGATGCAGGAGAAGACTTCTGTGATTTAGTAACTGAACTTTCAGAGGATCCTGGAAGTCTAGAAACTTGTGGAGAATACACATTTCAAAAAGGTGTTATGGTGCCTGAATTTGAAGCAGCAGCTTTTGGTCAAGAACCAAATGAAATGCGAATTGTAAAAACCAGTTTTGGTTATCACTTAATTGAAACATTAGAACTAATTGAGCCTTCAATGACACCAATTGCTGATGTGAAGGAAAACATTCAACTATATTTGGAATTTGAAAAGCAAAAAGCACAATTTACAAGTTATGTGCAATCACTGAAAGCAGAAAACAAAGTTCTTAATTGTTTAGAAGAGCCTAAGGAATGCCCTAAAAAAAAAACAGTGAAAAAAGATACTAATAAAGAAGAGATAACTACAATTGAAACAGCATTAGAAACAAGTCCTGTAGAAGTAAGTACTGGTACAACAACAAACATTGTTGCAAAAATCGAAAACGGTCCTGATTCATTCGCTAAATGCCTTACAAAGAATAACTTTAAAATGTATGGTGCTTATTGGTGCAGTTATTGTGCAGCTCAAAAAGAATTATTTGGAAACTCATTTCAATACATAACATATGTTGAGTGCGCCGAAGAAGATAATCCTAGAGAACAAACAATTGCATGTCAAAATGCAGGAATATCCGGTTATCCAACACTTGAAATAAATGGTGTAAAGTACCCTGGTGGACAAACTCTTGAAAAGATTTCAGAGCTTTCAGGCTGTGAATTATAAAAACGGCGTTGTTCAGAAAGGTATAAATATGTATACTGATTAAATATTTGTATGATTCAAACACAAATAAATAATCAGTATGAAGTTGGTTTACAAAGACAGATTCTTAAAGTTTTCCATGCAAGTAATTTGCGGTTACATGAT
>JAHIUF010000033.1 GCA_018817005.1 Nanobdellota archaeon | reverse complement strand
TCTCTTATTTGATCTTCAAAAATAGTTTTTATACCTTCAACACCCCTATAAAACTTGGTTTCTTGTTTTTCTTTCTTTTCATTGAACAAAACGTTTAACTGTGGCATAATTTCTTGAACATCTTTTTTTTGAACATCAATAATGTCTAATAATTTATTTGGGTCTTCAGCAACATAAAATCTTTTTTCGTTTTCTTTAATCCAACTCACGAGCCCCTTCTCGATAAGTCGCTCAAGCGCATCGTAGACTGAGCGCCTATGAATGCCTGTTTGTCTAGAAATTACTCCTGCCTGGGCTTTTCCTAAATCAACTAAAGTAATGTATATCTTTGACTCAGTCATTGTGAGACCTGCAGAAGTTAATTTTTCAATCATAAAAAAGAGTTATTTGTAAAGGACAATAAAAATATTTTGTTTTAATTCTCCTTCGTTAATTTTATAAAGAGTTGTTTATTTCTTTGTCTTACGCTTTTACAGCGGGGTAGGGCAGCCAGGAGTGCCCGTCGGGCTCATAAGAGCAAATGCTCAGGTGAAACCCGGAGGTCGGAAGTTCAAATCTTCCCCCCGCTATTTTTTTATGTTCTTATATCTTTCTTGAGCTTCTCTTATGACCTTAAGTGCTTTTTTTTTACTTTTCCAACCCTTGACTTGTGTGCTTTTTCTTTTTTCCAAGTCTTTATACATAGCAAAAAAATTTTCTATCTCCTTTAGTAGATGAGGATTAACATCTTTAAAGTCTGATAAGTGATTCCATAAAGGATCATTTACAGGGATGCACAATATTTTTTCGTCCTGGCCTTTTTCATCAGCCATGTCAAAAAAACCTATTGGTTTGACTTCTATTTCACAGCCTGGAAATGTTGGTTCCCAAACTAAAATCAATGCATCTAATGGGTCGTTATCAAGACCCCATGTATCTTCTATATATCCATAGTCACACGGATAATGCATTGCTGAAAAAAGCATTCTATCAAATCTTATTCTTCCAGTTTTCTTATTCATTTCATACTTATTTCTACTTCCTTTTGGTATTTCAACGATGACTTTTAGTGTTTCTTTTTTCATTTTTTACCCCTAACCTCTATATTGTTATAATTCTTCTTTCATGGTTATTGTTCCAACCATTGTAATTGTTTTTTGCACTTCAGGGTTTTTTCTAAAGTCAATTATAAACTGGTTGAATTCTTCAACATCTTTAAATTTTAGTTTTAGCATTAAGTCGTATTCGCCTGTTATACCGAAAACTTCTTTTATGTGCTCACTTGAAAAAGCCTTTGTTGGCAAATCTTTTGTTGTTGTTACAAACATGAAAATTATGAAGTTTTCCCCAACTTTCTTATTTGATAATTTTAATGTGAATTTCTCAATAATACCATTTTCTTTTAGTTTTGTTATTCTCTGATGTACTGTGCTTGGTCGAATAGAAGTATCTCTAGCAATATCTCTTATGCTTGCTCTGGAATTCTCTTTTAAAGCAAGGATTATTCTCTTATCTTTTTTGTCTAATTCCATTTTATGTAAAAAATTGGCCCTCTTTAAAGAATTCTTGTAGATTAATGTTTTGGGGGATTAATCGCAAGTTTGAGAGCCAACTTTTTATCAGGATAAAATACTAAAATGTCTAACTATTATTTAAATTTTGTGATTTTTGTCCAATATTTTTTAATTTATATGAATTTTGTCCAACTTTTTTTGAAAAAAATATATAAATTGTTCAATACATACTTTGTCTATCGAAATTAAAGGTGATACAGAAAATGGATGCAGGCGAACACTACGAAGTTAAGGACATGGGGCTTTCAGAACAAGGAAAGATGAATATAGAAATTGCAGAATCAAGAATGGCTGCTTTGATGAAAATCAAAGAGCGATTTGAAAAAGAAAAACCATTTGATGGGGTGAGGGTTGGTTTAGCATTACATATTACAAAAGAAACAGCAGTTCTTATTAAAACACTTCGTGCTGGGGGAGCAGAGGTGGCTATAACTGGTTGTAATCCTTTAAGCACTCAAGATGATGTTGCAGCAGCACTTGCAGCAGAAGGAATAAAAGTGTGGGGTTATAAAGGAGAAAATAATGATGATTACTATAGATACTTACATAACGTAATCAATTTTGCACCGAACATAACAATCGATGATGGTTGTGATTTAGTATCAGAAATACATCTTCACAGAGAAGACTTAATACCGCAAATAATTGCTGGCTGTGAAGAAACAACAACAGGAATTCTAAGACTTAAAGCAATGGAAAAAGACGGCGCATTAAAATATCCAATGATTGCGGTCAATGATAATAAAACAAAACATCTCTTAGATAATTATTACGGAACAGGACAATCAACTCTCGATGGGATAATGAGAGCAACAAATATACTATTTACTGGAAAAACAGTTGTTGTCGCAGGATACGGTAGCTGTGGAAAAGGAGTTTCATTAAGATCAAGAGGCTTTGGAGCAAATGTTATTGTAACAGAAGTTGATAATTTTTGCGCTTTACAAGCACAAATGGACGGATT
>JAHIUF010000032.1 GCA_018817005.1 Nanobdellota archaeon | reverse complement strand
AGAAGTGTTAACTTCAACAACACTATTAGAATCATCAGTCTTTTGAACTAGTGCGTACAAAGAATTATTAAAACAACCCAACGATTCAATATCACAAATATTTTTATCGATTAAACTTTTTTTTGATATTAATTCTTCACTCGATTCTATCTTGAACAAACCATAACCACCAGCGTCCAATAATAAACCATTAAAACCATTAATACTAAGAATATAATATTGCCTTTCTTGTTTTAAACCAGTTTCTAAACAAACAAGAGAATTATCACCATTATCATAATAGGTTTTTTTTGTTTTTGAGTCATGATGAACACCCCAAATAGAATTATTTGCATCTGCTAGTTTTCTTCGTTCTTCGTTTTCAAAGTTGTAATACTCTAAAACCTTGTTGTTTCCGTATAGTAATCCTAACATCTTATTCTCAAAGATTGATTCTATCGATATTAGTTTTATCTCTGAGATTTTTTTGATTGCTTCTGGTGATAAAGTCATCTTGTTATCACCTCTCCAATGCTTGATAAGTGTTTGTGAGAATCACGTTTGAAGATTGGTTGCAACGCCGCGAGAACATTAGTTAATAAATTTTCAATTATTGGTTTTGTTGTTGCGATTTTTTCTTGTAGGTTAATGTTTGCTTTGTAGATTGCGTTAAGATTAGCTCCACTGTAGATTACTTCTACGGTTGTTGGCGTTGATTTGATTAGTTTTAAACGAAGAATACTTTGATTAGATGATTTGTTAACTTCTGTTTCTATTATTTTTTCTCCGTTCAAATCCAAATATTCAAGGTTTACGCAGCTGATGATTGAGAAAGGATAATCCTTGTCATTATCGCCTGCAAGCTTTCCTTGTGGTATGATTACAGAATCACAAATCTTGGTGTGTTTTAATTCATATTTTTTAATTGTTTCACCAATAAAAAACTTGTTAGGGTTAGAAGTGTTTATTTCAACTACACTATGAGCATTATCATTATTTACGACTAGTGCGTATAAAGAATTATTAAAACAATCTAGAGAGTTAATATATTTAATATTTTTGTCGTTTAAACTTTCACTTGATATTAATTCTTCACTTGTTTCTGTGTTGAATAAACCATAACCACCAGCGTCCAATAATAAACCATTAAAACTGTTTATAGATTGAATATGATTAAACCTTTTTTGTTTTAGACCTGTTTCTAAACAAACAAGAGACCTATTACAATTATCATAATAGGTTTTTTTTGTTTTTGAGTCGTGATGAACACTCCAAATATTACTGTTTGTTTTTGCTAGTTTTTTTTGTTCTTTTTTTTCAAAGTTGTAATACTCTAAAACATTACTATTTCCGTATATTATTCCTAGCATTTTGTTTTCAAAGATTGAGTCCATCGACGTTAATTTTATCTCTGAGATTTTTTTGATTGCTTCTGGTGATAAAGTCATCTTATCACCTTTCCTAAGCTTGATAGGTATTCATGAGACTTTTCATTGTTTATTAATTGAAAATAGCATACCCGTTTATCTAACCCTGAAACTACGACTTTTGTATCAGCAGATTTTCTGTCCAAATCTATGCTGCTTTCAAAGATGGCTTTTTGATTAAATCCGGAGTAGAAAACTTTGACGGATGATTTATCAATATTCTTAATCTGTAAGCAATTTATTTGATGCTCGGTATCAGTACCAGCAATTTTTTCTCCGTTCAAATCCAGATAATGATTATTAACACATGATAAAATTGAAAATGGATGAGTTTTTCTTCTTAAATCCTTAATTTTTCCATAAGGTAGTATGATGAAATTGTAAGGTCCTACACCTCTAGCATCATATTGCATCAGAACATTTTTTATCTTACAATTTCTTGTTGTTCTGACTTTCAGTTCAATAATACTCCTAACATCATTTTTGTCATTAACAAGCGCATATAACTCGTCATTATAACTTTGGATTGCTTCAACTCCTGCCAAGTTTTTCTCACCCAGAGATCGCTTTGACCAAAGCATGGTATCACCCACTCCAAAAATTCCATAATCACCACAATCTAAAATATTATTTTTATGCGTAGTGATGCAGTTGGGTCTATACATTCTTATGTATCTATCCTCATCATTCAACAAATCATATACCATTATATTTTGATCATTAATGATTATTCGCTGGTTATCATCACAGTACAATGCGTTTATAAAAGTGGACATTTTTTTTATTGCTAATCGAGACTCATTTTCCCAATCATAATATTCTAAACAATCATTATTTGTATACAATATACCTAAAGGATTCTTTTCAAACAACGATTCTATTGGCGTTAGTTTTAGTTCCCTGATGGCTTTCTTCGTTCTCTCGGATAACTCGTAGCCAGTCATAGCAACTTCACCTTTTCTTTTTCTTTTATTTCATCACCGTACAATGTGTTCGTAACGTCGATTACAAAATGATAGAGCTCTTTCTCTTCTCGTATTTGTTTTACAAATACTCCTTTCTTTGCTGCAGCTTTACTGTAATCACTATGTTTGCCTATTTGTATGTGAATCAGTGTGTTATACTTTAGTGATTCTTCTTGTAATTTTAGTAATTCAGAACTATTAGTATTAGATAGTTCTCCATCAGATATTGTTATTATGAGATTATTTCTGCCATTCAACCATTCCTGTATTTTACTGGTGTCAAGGATTGTTCCTCCAAATTGTGGGTGCAAAGCTTCCCTGAGTGAGTTTTGCAGTCCTTTGCTAAGAATGGTATCATAACTAAAATTGGCAAAATACGCATCTGAGTCTCTTATTCCAAGTTCTTGAAATCTTTGGACCATCATAAAATATGCGATAAGTTCTACATGGTAACGACTATTTAACTGCCATTGCTGTTCTTCGGAAGCTTTTGAGTTGACAACCTTTCCTAAAGATTCACCTTTTGGCATTCCCAAACGCATACTTTCAGAAGTATCAATTGCTGCAAATAACATATTTGGCTTGTTTGAAACATCTTTTTTGACATTTGCAACAATTGGAAATTTATATTTACCAACAAGCAATTCTAAGGATTTTGAATCCTGATCGAAATCGAATCCTATTATGTCTTTTGCAGAATCTTCCTCATATTCAAACACTCTTTGCTGCATATCAATCAAGGGATAAACCTTGGATTTTGTTAGAGGAGTTACGATTTCAAAAACCTTATCTTTTGCAAGTGTTTTGTAAAAACCAACCAAGTATTCAAAGTTTGTCATCCAGCCGGGTTCTTTTCCGGCTTTGATTCCTGAAGCAATTATTCTTTCTTGATTGTCTTTTTTGTTGAGTTCAGATCCAAATCCGTCTTTTGGATTAAATTCATCTTTTTCTCCATCAGGATCATCATCTGATGAGCCCCCAGAATCATCATCTTCATCATCATCTTCATCATCATCTTCATCATCGCCTTTGCCTTTGGCTCCACCATCATCTCCATCACTATCTCCATCACCTGTTCCTTCTCCTCCAGCACCAAATAAATCTTCCTGTGGATTTTCTTCTTCCATAAATTTTGAGAATTCCTGTGTATAGATTCGAGTTATTTCTTCCCAATTATCTTCATTTTTTAGATAAGATCTTATCTTTGTTCTGTCTCTGACACTAATTTCTTTTGTGCCCTGATATGTTATTGTTCTCATATCTTTAATTCCTGTTCTTTCAATAAAGTTCTTAATTGCATGGTTTATCTCATTATCAAATGTGAAATATTCCTTTAACAGTTTGTAATCAGGTTTATTGCCGTGTAAATAAAGATTCAATCTAACATGTGCTTCGTACATCTTCGTAAACTTGCTTTTATGATTATTTTTTGCAGCTAATTTTCCTTGTTCTTTAAAGAAGAGATATTGTCCAGTGAATGCAGTTATACCTTCAGTTTTACTAACTTTTCTAGCAATGGTGTTGTCTATATCATCTGTTATTGTATTTGCAAAATATTGAAGTTTTTTCTTGCTTTTGAAATCATGTTCTTCGTGAATCACATTCAAGAATTTTTCAGCATATTTTTTGTAAGTTTGAGGGCAACCGGATTCATGCATACCGCCTCTGTGTATGATTTCGTGAATCAAAACATCTGAAAGCAATGTTTCCAAAGCTTTGTCTTCAAATACATTTTTCTTATCCAAATATTTTTTTGTATCATCATCCAATATGAATTCCAACCAGTTTTTATTATATGAAATGTTTAAATCATAAGTTTTCATATTAATGGCGGCTTTTGTTCTTTTGCCTTTAGAATTAAGATTAATATGTCTAAAAAATTCTTGTCCTAATCTTATCTTGTTGAGTTTATCTCTGATTGTATCACTCATGTTGATTCATCTCCAATATCATTTTATGAGAATTTTTGTTAAAGATTGGCTCCAAAGCAAATATGTGCATACAATCTTTATCAGCCATAATTGTATTTGTTGTAGCTGTTTTCTGTTCCAAATCAATAGTTGCAGATTTTATCATTCCACCTTTTGAGATGGCATATATAACATCTGCAGTTGTTGATTTTGAATCTATCAAGTGCACTTCGTCTATATGACCGCCTGTTAGTTCTGACCCGGAAATAATCTCGCCGTTTAAATCAAGAGTGTCTGAGTTCAAGCAACTAACAATCGAGAAGTCATTAATCTTACCTTTTTCATCAGTTATGTGACCATAAGGAATTATTTCAAAATCACAACTACTAATTAGGGTGTTCTTGTATTCATGAATGGTTTCTCCAATTGAATAATTGTTTTTTTCATCTATATTTATTTTAACAACCAAATGGTCTTCTTCTTTTGTCATTAATGCATATAACTGATCTCTGTATGATCTTAATGATTTAAAACAGTTAATATCTTTTTTATTCATATCTGTTTCTGATATAAGAACCTTGCTAGTTTCAGTCTCCATTAATCCATACCAACCAGCATCTAAGACTAATCTGTGCTTGATTATTGAAGTAGTATCTGCAGACCTTGTAAAAACATTTTGTAACCCTAAAATTTTTATATAGTTTTTTTCCCTTAAATAAGTTTTTCTTGAAATTGGATCATGACAAATAGCAAAGCAATAATCATTCGGAGATATAGTTACACTAGTTTTAGTTTCAAAATTAAAATAACGTAAGCCTAAATTAGAACTATACAATAATCCTTGCAACTCCTTTTCAAAGATTGATTCTATTGATATTAGTTTTATCTCTGAGATTTTTTTAATTGCTTCTGGTGATAAAGTCATCTTATCACACTCCCAAGAGCTGACAAGTATTCATGAGAACTTTTGTTGAAGATTGGCTGCAACGCGAGAACAAAATCTGATAAATTTGTTATTATTGTTTTTGTTGTTGCTGTGTTGTTTGTTAGGTTGATGTTTGCTTTGTAGATTGCGTTAAGATTTTTTCCGCTGTAGATTATTTCTGCAGTTGTAAACGTTGACTTTATTAATTTCACACGAAGAATTCTTTGATCAAAGTTTTTAACTTCTGTTCCGGGTATTTTTTCTCCGTTCAAATCCAAATATTTCATGTTTGCGCAAGTGATGATTGAGAAAGGATAATCTTTGCCATTATCACCTTTAATGCTTCTTTGCGGTACAATTGCATAATCACAAATCTTGGTGTGTTTTACTGCATATTTTTTAATTGTTTTTTCAATAAAAAACTTGTTAGTATTAGAATTGTTTATTTCAACAACACTGTGAGACTCATTATTTTTTGCGACTAGTGCGTATAAAAAATTGTTAAAACTATTCAAAGATTCAATATCATCAATATTGTTATCTGCTAAACTTTTTTTTGATATTAATTCTTCACTTGTTTCTGTGTTAAATAAACCATAACTACCAGCATCTATTGTTAAACCATTAAAATCATTAATTGATTGAACATAGTCATTTCTTTTTTGTTTTGAATCTGTT